>JBKJUD010000106.1:0-5082 GCA_046590735.1 Candidatus Eiseniibacteriota bacterium
CGACCGTCAACGGCGATTCGACGCAGTGGGTCTCGGAGTCGCAGGATCTCTTCCTGCCGATCGACGAGGGCGCGCACGTCATCGAGCTGGTCGACGCGCGCCGCGATTCCACCGTGATCGTGGCGGGCACCTTCGCGGTGCCGGTCGGCCTGCCGCCTCGCTAGCCGCCGCTAGAGCGCGCGCTCGACGACGCGCCGCACCACACCGCCCGGCAGCAGGTCGAGCAGCCGCGCCTTCTCTGCCGGCGCGAGCACGCCGAACAGCCGCACCAACGCGCCATAGAGCAGCAGGCCGGCGGCCCCGCCGCCCACCACCCATACCGCCGGCGGCAGGTGAATCAGGTGCGTGGCCACTCCCACCGTCCCCGCGGTGAGCAGCGCCGCGGCCGGTGCGCGCACTTGCAGGATCCAGCGCACCCGCAGACCGAGCATCCGCCGGGCGATCAGCAGCGTGTACAGCCCCGTCACCACGCTCGCCAGCACCTGCGCCTCGGCCAGCCCCGCGATGCCCGAGCGCCGCAGCAGCAGCCAGCCGGATCCCATGAACACGACCGTCCACAGCACGTCGCCCACCACCGTCGGCCAGATGTGTCCGACCGCGCGCAAGGCGGTCGTCGCCGGCGTGTACAGCGCGCTCAGCGGCAACACCAGCGCGAGCACCACCAGCACGCGCGCTGCGTCGCCGTACGCCGCGGTGGACAGGGTCTCGACCACCGGCCGGGCGAGCGCGGTGGCCAGCGCCCAGAGCGCCAGCGCGACGATCATCTGCAGCTTGGTGACCAGCGTGAGGTCGCGCACCGCGATCTCCGGGTCGCCGCGTTCCCAGACCCGCGTGAACTCCGGCCCGACCGCAGCCAGCGGCAGGTAGAGCAGGCGCCGCCCGTAGTAGACGATCTTGGCGGCGAAGTGGAAGTTGGCGACGGACGCATAGCCATTGCCCGGCGCGCTGCCCACCAGGGGCTTGTCGACGTTTTCCATCACCACGCCGAGCAGACTCATCACCATCGCGCCGCCGGCGTAGCGGCGCACCTCGCCCCACGGCACGACCCCCGGTCCGCCGGCCCGCGCGAATCCCCGCCGCCACAGCACGACGTGCAGCCCGAGCACCGCGAGCACCTGCGCGCCAACCTCCACCTGCAACGTCAACGCCGGCGTGAGCCGCGCGCGCAGCAGAAAGATTGCGAGCGTCGCGGCACCCAGCCACGCGATGTCCGACACCGCCGGCGGCACCATGTCCCGCAGGCCGTAGAACGCCGCACCGGTGACCGTGCGCAGCGCGCCCGTCACCCCGAATATCGTGCCCCACAGCACGAGCGTCGCCGGCAGCGGCTGGTCGCCGAACAGCCGGCCGATCGCCGCGCCCCCGAACGCGGCGACCGCGATCAGCACGGCGGCCATCGCCAGCGACGCGGCCAGGCACACCTGCGTGACGCGCCGCGCCGCGCGCGCATCGCCGCGCGCCTCGAGCGCCGCGATCAGCCGGGGCAGGGCCACCGCCAGCCCCAGTTCGCAGCCGACGCTGAGCAATGCACCCACCGCGGCCGCCGCGGCGTAGAGCCCGAACAGCGCGGGGGCGAAAACGCTGGTGAGAATCTTGACCTGCGCGAACGATAGCAACACCAGCACCGGGAAGGCGAACCCGAGCACCGCGGTGTTGCGCACCGCGCGGATCATGCGCCGCCCCGCGCCGGCGCGGGCGCCGAGGCGCTCGCCACCACCACGAAGACCCAGATGGTGTGACCGAGCACCGCGGTGGGCGGGCGCGCGCGCAACCAGGCGTAGCGCTGCGGGTCGTCCGCGTGGTCGATGTTGAACAGGCTATTCACCGAGATCGCATACACCCCGGCATGTTCGGCATGCTGTTCCTCCGGCGTGAACGGACGGGCGCGGACCCCGTAGGCCGCCGGGTCGGCTTCCCCGAAGTAGGCGAGCGCGATCTCGCCGAGCTGTTGCCGCTGCTGATAGGCGGCGAGGTCGGGAAGGTCCTGCCCGAGATCGAGATTGGAGTCGAGCAGCAGCCGGTGGCCGTGGGTGGGGCCGCCGGCCAGGGCGTTGAAGAACGCGTGATGATGCGGGCCGAGCCCGCCGGCATCCAGCGCCGCCCATGCCAGCAGAGTCGTTGCGATGACGAAACGCACCGCTTCTCCGCGCGCACTCGACGCCCAGCGGGCGCCCGCGCGGCCGTCATCGGCGGAGGCGACTACGCGCGCGCCGAGCAGGATCAGCACCGGCACGATCAGGAGGATGTGGCGATAGCCGATGTCGATACCGCCGAACATCGCCACCAGCAGGATCCACGCGGCCCCCGCAAGACACCAGCCCTCGAGCGCGCGCAGCCGCCGCCAGCGCAGCGACAGCAGGCCGCACGCCGCCAGCAGCAAGAGCGGCAGCGGCGTCTTCACCAGGATCGTGACCGGGAAATAGGCGAGGAAGCCGTGCTGCGCGTAGGCGCCGGCGAGGTACGCGCGATGGCCGAGTCGGCCGTGGACGGTGGCGTACGCGAGGCCGCGCCAGAACGCCGGGGCGGGGATCGTGGTCGTGGCAAGTGCGGTCGTCACGTCGCGCGCCAGGCCCCCCGACACCAGGTGGTCCACGGCGGCATGCGCCGCCGAGGGGCCCCGCGCCTGCAAGGGCGGCCCGACGCTGAAGCCATACGCGGCCCACACCACCAGCGCCGTCGTGCCGAGCAACAGCGCGCCACGCGCGACGTGCGACCCGGCGGAGGTGGCGCGCCTCCCGCGCCACGCCGCCACGACGATCACCGGCAGCAGCAACAGCGCGGTGAACTTGCAGGCGATCCCCAGGCCCCACACCGCGCCCACCGCCAGCAGGCGATCGGCCGTGCAGCGCCGCGCCATCCACGCGCACAGCGCCAGCACGGCGAGCGCGAGCAGCGCGACGCCCAGATCGGTGTACACGATCGACGCGGCGGTGAGCAGATTGGGTTCAAACGCGACGAATCCTGCCGCGACCACGCCAGCCAGTGGCCCGCCGGCGTGCGCGGCCAGCGCGTAGGCGAGCAGCACGAGGAGCACCCCGAGCAGCACGCACATCATCCGTGGCCAGACCACCAGGCGATGCGCGCGCGCGCCGTCGGCGGCGAAGAAGGCGCGTCCGATGTCCCACTCCACAGCGCGTCCGCTGACGCTCCAGTGCGCCGGCCACGCCGGGCGCAGGGCGAGCAGCGGCAGCGCGGCCCACATCTTCACCAGCGGCGGCTGTTCGACATCGAGCGAGTAGTCGCGCGTGGCCAGCGCATGATAGCCGCTGGGGATGTGCACGATCTCGTCGTTGGCGGGGGCGTGGTGCACGGCGTCGAAGCCGGCTTGCACGGCGAACAGCAGGCAGGCGAGCGCGAGCAACGCCCGGACGGCAGCGCGGGGGAGCGTCGTCATCCCGGCGGCCCCGCGGGCCGGGCGCGCCTCCGGCGTCACCGCGCGCGGCATGCGTCCACCTCCGCGGCGAGCGTGCGCACCAGGTCCACCTCGCGCTGCACGCGGTCCGCCCAGCTGACGCAGTGGCGCGCGGCCACCGCGCGCGCGCGTTCGCGCCAACTGCCGGCGGGCGCCGCGAGCACCTCCGCCAGCCGCGCAGCGAGCGACGCCGCATCGTCGGGCGGCGTGGTGAAGCCGGCCTCGCCGTCGCGGATCATCGACGCGGTGGCGCCCTCGGCCACTGCGACGACCGGCACGCCCATGATCAACGCCTCGCAGGTGGGGATGCCGGCGTTCGTCTGCTCGGAGGTCGCGACGAACGCATCACTGGCCGCCAGCCACGCCGGCACCTCCGCGTGCGGGACCGCCCCGACGAAGCGCACCGCCGCCGCCACGCCCAACTCTGCCGCCAGCGCCTCGCACCGCGCGCGCTCCGGTCCGTCGCCGGCGAACACCATCAGCGTCGGGGCGCCACCGCGGGCGGCCAGCAGCGCCGGCACCGCGCGCACCGCGCGATCGACCCGCTTGTAACCGACCATCCGCGACAGCGACACCACGACGCGGACATCGTCGCCTACCCCTAGCCGCGCGCGCACTTCGGCGCGCAGCGGCGCCGGGTCGAGCGCGCCCCATTCGGCATTCGCGCCGTTCGGCCAGAACAGGAAGCGCGCCGCCGGCGTGCCCTCGCGCTGCGCGGCGACGTCGGCGCGCGTGCCATCATCGAGGGCGAGCAGGCGGGTGAGCGGCGCGCGGAACGCATACATCGCCTCGGCGTTCGTGTACCAGTCGCGCCAGCGCGCGCGCCCGTCGGCGACCAGGTCGCGCACGCCGAACAGTTTCACCACGGAGGCGGCTCTCGCGACCCGCGCCGCGGCGAGGGCCGCCGGGACGCCATAGGGCGTATAGCCGAAGACGACGTGGGGGCGCTCCACCGCCGCCACGCGTCGCGCCACTGCCGCACTGCGCCACGCGAACCGCGGATACCACCAGAGTCGCTTGCCCGGCGCCGGCATCCAGTGGCCGCGGCGGAAGGGATCGGCGAAGCGCGTGAAGCGGGCGCGGGCGGTGAGCGGATCGGCGGCGGGATCGGGATCCCCGGCCGGCAGGACATAGTGCACGTCGAAACCCGCGGCGAGAAATCCGCGCAGCGTCTCGTACTCGTCGGAGCATCCAGCGCCACCGCCCATCGACCAGAATGTCGGCCACGGGTTGACGATGAGGACACGGACGGACGTCGCGGGGGCACTGAGCATCGCGTGTGTCTACGCCGACCCGGGGCGTGTGTCAAGGCAACCGAGGTCGAGGTCGCCGCACGATCGGGAGCCGCCGCGCCCCACCGCGCGCCCCCGCCGCGCCCCCACCGCGTGTTGACACTCCGGCGCCCGCTGCCTACGCTGCACCGCTGTTGCATTGCCCCCCTGCCTGCCCCGAGGACACACCGTCGATGGCCATCTGGCGACGTTCCGCCCGTTCGTCGTCCCCCGAGGAATCGGGCGCCGCGCCGCCTCCGCGCCGCCGCCGCCACCGCGCGTGGCTCGGCGTGGCCGCGGTCGCCGGGGTGCTGCTCGTCGGAGGGGTGATCTACGCCGGCTGGCTGATGCACCAACTCGACACCTTCAATGTCTCCGGCCAGGGATGGAAGTTCGCCA
>JBKJUD010000442.1:0-3433 GCA_046590735.1 Candidatus Eiseniibacteriota bacterium
GCGCTGCCGCGCCGAGCACTTGGCGCGGCAGTGGGCGCCGACGGCCCTCATGCTGGCCCTGCCCGGCCTGCTCATTCCGCAGGTGAGCAGCGCGGCGCACGTTGGGGGGCTGCTCGCCGGCATCACCGTGGGGGCGTGGGTGGGCGTGCACCAGCTGCCTGGCGTGCCATCACGCCTGCCCCTGCGCCCGCCCCTGTGGTTGATCGTCGGCGTCGCCTGCGGGGTGATGGCGAGCGGGGTGGCCGCCGGTCTGTGGCACGCGTGGAGCCCTTCAGCGGGACACTCCGCACTCGACCTCGATGGCGTCCGCGTCGTCGCGCCGGCCGGCACCCGCCTGTATCCGCTGGACGCGCAGACGGCGGTGTGGCGCGCCGCGTTCGTCACCGTGCAGGCCCGACGATGGAGGGATCCCGCGCCCCGCGATCGGCCGCGCACCCTGGCCCGCGACGAGGCGGTGACGTGGATGCAGGAGACGCTCCGCACCGATGCCGAAACCACCGGCGGCGCCCCGGACGCGCAGCTGGTCTGGCTGCCGGCGAATGCCTCGAGTCCGCGGCGCGTGGCGTGGCACGCCCGCGTCGCGATCGGCCATCCCGACGGCGGGCAGGCCGAGTTGTGGGTACTCAGCGGCCCCACCCAGGCGGCGCTGCTCGAGATGCTGGCCCCGAAGGCGTCGGATCTGTCCGCCGCGGCCAGCCTCGCCTTCGCCGCGGGGACCGTGGTGCCGTGACCGCGCCGGGGTTTCTCCTTGACCCCCCGCGCGCGGCACCCCGATTATCGACCGCCTATCATGCGTTGCCCATCCTGTGGTTGTGAAGACGATCGTGTCATCGACTCGCGTGCCTCGCGCGATCGCACCGCCATCCGCCGACGCCGGGAGTGCGTCGCGTGCCAGCGGCGCTTCACGACCTACGAGTACATCGAGACCAGCGTCCTGAGCGTCGTGAAGTCCGACGGCCGCCGGGAAGCCTTCCAGCGCGACAAGCTGCTCAACGGACTTCTGAAGGCCTGCGAGAAGCGGCCGGTCAGCCATGAGCAAATCGACCAGGTCGCCGACGCCATCTGCGGCGATCTCATGAACGGGCATTCGACCGAGGTCACCAGCGGGGAGATCGGGGACTTGGTCATGCGGGAACTTGAGGGACTCGACCCGGTGGCGTACGTGCGCTTCGCCAGCGTCTACCGGCAGTTCACCGACGTGCAGCAGTTCCAGGAAGTGATCAGCGGCTTCCTGCAACCGCGGCAGCCCGCGCGTGCGCCGCGCCGCGCCGCGGAGAGCGCACCGCCCGCACCGCCCGCGCCGGCCGTTCCCGTCCGCGCCCCGCGCGCGCGCACCTCTCCCGCGACCGGCGCGGCGCGCCCGCGCCGTCGCGGGCGCTAGCCCCGCGTGCCGAACTTCCTCAAGCTGCTCTCCAGCGACGCCCCGTTGCACGAGAAGGTCCACGAGATGACCTTCTGGCAGCACATCGACGAATTCCGCCGCGTCGTCATCCACTCGCTGTGCGCGATCGCGCTCACCTCGATGGGCGCCTGGTTCCTCAGCGAGGACGTGCTCGATCGCATCGTCGCCGACACCAGCCGTGCGGCCGTCTTCCTGAATCCCACCGAGGCGCTGAGCGCGCGCGTGCGGGTCACGCTGACGCTGGGCATCATCGCGGCGCTGCCGTTCATTGCCTGGCGCGTCTGGCGCTTCGTCATGCCCGGCCTGCTGCGCCGCGAGCGCGAGCTGGTGGGGCCGCTCGTGCTGTGCTCGACGCTGTTCTTCTACGCCGGCACCGCCTTCGGGTACTGGCTGTTGGTGCCGGGGATGTTCCGCGTGCTGCTGTCCTTCGGCACCGCGCATATCCAGCCGATGATCAGCGTCGACAACACCCTCAGCTTCGTACTCGGCATGAGCCTCGCCTGCGGCGGCGTGTTCCAGCTGCCGCTGGTGATTGCCGTCTTGGCGTGGTTGGGCCTGGTGACCCCTGCGATGCTGCTCTCGCGCTGGCGCGAGGCAGTGCTGGGCATCTTCGTGTTCTCGGCGGTCATCACACCCGGTGACGCCGCCAGTTCGACCATCATGCTGGGCGTGCCGGTGACCGCGCTGTACTTTCTCAGCATCCTGTTCGCCGCTATCGTGCGCAAGCGCAAGACCCGGGAGGAGAACGCCGATGCTGCTCGCGGTTGACGTTGGGAATACCAACACCGTGGTCGGGCTGTGCGACGGACGGGAGGTGCGCGAGTCGTTCCGCCTCACCACCCCGTCGACCTGGACCCGCGACGATGTACACCTGCTGCTGCGCGGGCTGCTGCAGAGCGCCGGCTTCGCGCCGCGGCCGGGTGAACGTCTCGAGGGCGGCGCGGTGCTGTGTTCGGTGGTGCCCGCGGTCACCGGTGCGTGGGAGGCCGCGCTGGCCACCTGCTTCGGCGAGCCGCCGGTGGTGGTGACCGCGCGCACCGCGGTGGGTCTCGAGATCCTGTACCGCGACCCGCACTCCGTCGGCGGCGACCGGCTCGCCGACGCCATCGCCGTGCTGGAGCACTACGGCGCCCCGGCGATCGTCGTGGACCTCGGCACCGCCACCACGTTCGACGTGATCGACGCCGCCGGGCGCTATCTCGGCGGCGTGATCGCGCCGGGGGTGGTGACCGGCGCCAGCGAGCTGTTCCGCCGCGCCGCGCGCTTGGCGGTGGTCGAGCTGGCCTTGCCGGATCAGGTGGTGGGGCAGTCCACCGAGGAATCGATCCAGGCCGGCGTGCTCTTCGGCGCGGGCGGGGCAGTGGACGGCATCGTGCGGCGCATCATCGCCGAGCAGCGGTTCGAGCCCACCGTGATCGCGACCGGCGGCCTGGCCCCGCTCATTGCCCAGGTCTCCGAGACCATCCAAGTGATCGATGAGGACCTGACGATCAAGGGCCTCATCGCCATCCACGCTGCGGTGCGCCGGGGCGGCTCCGCTTGACCCACGGCCGGGCCGGTCACCCGGTCGAGCCTGACCCCGGGGCGCCGGCTGTGCGACAATAGGGGCTCTGCGTGCAGTGCAGCCGGACCGGGAACGCCCATGGCGCCCGCGGCATTCTCCACGCGACAGACTTTCTCCGACATCCCCGGGCAACCAGCCGCGGCCGAGTCGGCGTCTATGTACCGTCACTCGCGACGCTTGCGAGCCGGCACCTTCGAGGAGGACTGCCCAGATGAACACCGCGCCCGACCCTGCCACGGACGGGCAAGCAGGACAGCCGTCGGCCAGTTCCAAACGCGCAGACGAGGCAGAGCTCGTTGCCCGCACCGTGGCGGGCGACATCCACGCGTTCCGGTGCATCTACGACCGGCACCGCGCCACCGTGTACTCGCTGTCGCTGCGCCTGCTCGGGAATTCGCACGATGCCGAGGACGCCACGCAGGAAGTCTTCCTCCTGCTGCACCGCAAGCTCGGTTCGTTCCGCGGGC
>JBKJUD010000020.1:0-8450 GCA_046590735.1 Candidatus Eiseniibacteriota bacterium
TCAACGGCTTCCACGACACCGCCAACGCGATCGCCACCACGGTGCTCACGCGCGCGCTGTCGATCGGGCAGGCGATCGCGCTGGCCTCGGTGCTCAACTTCGCCGGTGCGCTGATCAGCACCTCGGTGGCCAAGACCATCGGCAAGGGGATCGTGCCGCCCGCCGACGTGACGCAGACAGTGGTGGCCGGCGCCCTGCTCGGGGCGATCGTGTGGAACCTGATCACGTGGCGCATGGGGCTCCCCTCGTCGTCGTCGCACGCGCTGATCGGTGGCCTGGTAGGCTCCTCCCTCGCGGCGGGCGGCGTGCACATCATCGAGTGGGGCGGCCTGCAGGTGATCTTTCTGTCGCTGCTGATCAGCCCGCTGATCGGGTTCTTCGCCGGCGGCTTCCTGATGGTGGGCATCAGTTGGGCGTTCCGCAACGCGCGCCCGGCGCCGCTCAATCGCAAGTTCAAGCGACTGCAGGTCGCCTCGGCGGCCGCGATGGCGGTCTCACACGGCATGGGCGACGCGCAGAAGACGATGGGCGTGATGACGATGGCCCTCGTCGCGTACGGCGCCCATCACAGCGAGGCAGTGCCCGGCGCGTTCGTGGTCCCGATGTGGGTCAAGCTCGCGGCGGCGACCGCGATGGCGGCCGGGACCGCCGCCGGCGGGTGGCGCATCATCAAGACCGTGGGCGAGCGCATGGTCACCGGGATGCAGCCGGTGCACGGTTTCGCCGCCGAGACCGCGGGCGCAGCGGTCATCCTCACCGCGTCGCACTTCGGCTGGCCGGTGTCGACCACCCACTGCATCTCCTCGAGCATCATGGGCGTGGGGAGCGCGCGAAGCGCGCGGGCCCTGCGGCTGGGCGTACTGCGCAAGATCTTCCTCGCCTGGACCTTCACGCTGCCGATCTGCGCGGTCGGCGGCGGGGTCTTCTACCTGTTGTTGCACGTGCTGCTGGACTAGCAGCGCACAGCACGCAGCCCCCCGCGGGTCACAGCACAAATTCGCAACCGGCGATTTCGGGCGGGGCAATTCAACCAGGGCCACGGCAAGCGGGTCCATGACTCCGTGGCCGCGAGATGCGGATCCCTCCGCACTTGCCGGACCTCTGGACGAGAGCGAGCCCTTGCCCGCGTGACCGGATCGCGTCACGCGCGTTTCCCATCCGCATCACCACTCATACGAGGTGACGATGATTCGACTGACCACCGTGGGCGCCGCCGTCTGCGTGACGGCCCTGGCGTTCGCAGGATGCAATTCTCCCTCCGCGCCGGACGGGGGATCCGCCGGATCCGCCGCCGACCTCGCCGCCACCCCCGCCTCGGCGGCGGCGGGCGTCACGCAGGAGGCGATGGCCGCCGCCGCCGAGGACGCGCAGATGTTGAATCCCCAAGGCATGCCCCATGGCCTGGGTTTCCCGTTCGTGCCGGGTGAACCCACCGGATGCGCCTACAACGCGGCCACCGGGGCTCACACGTGCGGGATGATGGACAACGGACACGGCCGGACGATCTCCCGCAGCTACACCTTCCTGGACGCCGCCGGCGGGGCCCAGGAGACCTACGACGCCGTCACCACGGCCTCGGTCCACTTCGTCGGCTCGCACAGTGGCTCCGAGAGCCACGGCGCCTTTGCCGCGAGCGGGCACGGGAGCTGGGATCTGGTGGAGTCGGGGATGGCCGGCGACGAGGCCAGCCGGACATGGAACGGCGCCGGGACCGAGGTGCGGCAGAGGAGCGGTGTTGACCGCTCGGGCGAGGCGTTCGGATTCACGATGACCGGCACCGTGACGGTGGACGGCGTCGTGGTGCCGCAGCCGTGGTCGCGGGAGGTCTACCCGGCGTCCGGGACGGTGACGCGGCACATGGTGCCGTCGGAGATCACCGGCTCCGGCCGGGTGCCGGCGGAGGTCACGTCAGTACTGACGTTCAATGGGACGGCGCTGGTCACGCTGACGGTCAACGGCGTGAGTTCGACCATCGACCTCAGCAAGCCGCCCGCGCATCCGGGCGGACCCCCGCGTCCGGGTGGTCCGGGTGGGCCCGGCGGTGGCCCGGGTGGCGGCCCGGGTGGTGGCCCGGGCGGTGGTCCTGGGGGCGGTCCCGGGCCGCGATAGTCCGCAGCCTTGCGACGCATCACGGGAGGGGGCGCGCCATCGCCCCCTCCCCTTGCGCGTTCGGTCCGCAGGATGCCGGATGCATCCGAACGCGAAGTGAGGCACCATGCGTGACATGAGCCTCATCCTGCGCACCCAGCGCGCCCCGGTGGCGCGTACCTGGTCCCTCGACGAACCAGAGATCACCATCGGTCGGGGCGACGACAACCTCGTCTGCGTGCCCGACCCCACCGTCTCGAAGCAGCACGCCGTGCTCACCCGGGATGGCGGCGCCTACGCCGTGCGTGACCTCGGCAGCCGCAACGGCACCCGCGTGAACGGCCAGCCGCTGACCGCCGACACCCGGCTGCGCGACGGCGACCTGCTGGAGATCGGCCACGCCAGCTTGCGGGTGGGACCGCCCTCTGCGGCCGCGCCCGACGACAACACCGGGACCGGCGCCGCGCTGCTGGCGGCCGAGGAAGGATTCGCGGGCGACCCCTCGCTGGTGCTGTCGGCGTCGATGATGTTGCAACGGATCGCCGAGGTCGATAAGCAGCCCGGTGCCGGGAACACCGACCAGATGGTGCGCCGGGTGCTGCTCGACGCCGGCCGCTCGCTCGGCCGCCCGCGCCCCGAGGCGGAGGTCGCCGAGGAACTGCTGCGTCTGGTCGAACTGGTCATCACCGCCAACCGGCTGGTCTTGCTGGTGCGGCCCGAGGGCAGCGCCGAACTCGTGCAGGTGGCCGCCCGCCAGCGCGGTGCCCAGACCCAGGAGCCGATGGTGCTGTCCCGCGCCATCCGCGAACGCGTGCTCACCGAGGCCGCCGCGGTGGTGACCCGCGACGCCGGCCACGATCCGCGCTTTGCCACCAGCGCCAGCATCGTCGCCACCGGCGTGCGGTCGGCGATGGCGGTGCCGCTGTTCGACAACGAGGCGGTGCTCGGCCTGCTCTATGCCGACTCGCGCGACCTCTGGGTGAGCTACGGCGAGCCCGAGCTCGAGTTGCTGACCGTGCTGTCGAACATGGCGGCGATCAAGATCTCGCACGTCCGCCTGCTCGCCGCCGAGGCCGAGCACGCGCGCATGGCGCAGGAACTCGCCACCGCCAAGCGCATCGCCGAGCACCTGCTGCCGCCGGTGCCCGACTGGCCGTCGTGCGACGTGGCGGCGCGTCTGGACAGCTGCTACGAGGTGGGCGGCGATCTCTACGACTTCCACCAGCGCGCCGACGGCACCTGCTTCGTCCTGCTCGGCGACGTCTCCGGCAAGGGGCTCGGCGCGGCGTTGCTGGTGTCCTCGCTGATGGCGGCGGCGCGCGTGCTCTACGACTCCTGCGAGAGCCCCGCCGAACTCGCGGCCCGGCTCAGCGAGCTGATGGATCGCAACAGCGCCCCAGGCCAGTTCGTGACCCTGTTCATCGGACGGTACACGCCGGCGACGGGGGAATGGTGCTACGCCAACGCCGGCCACAATCCACCATTGCTGGTGGGCGACGGGGAGATCCGCCTGCTCGAGGCGACCGGGCTGCCGGTGGGCGCGTTCCCCGGGTTCCCGTATACGGAGGAGCGCTGCGTCTGCCCGCCGGGCGGGGCGCTCATCCTGTTCTCCGATGGGGTGGTGGAGGCAGCGCACGAGGGCGCCATGTATGGCGACGACCGGCTCGTCGACCTGGTGCGCGCCTGCGGCGCCGCCGGCGACAGCGCCGACGCGATCGCCGACGCCATCGTCCGCGACGTCGCCGCCTTCGTCTCCACCAGCCCCCGGGGCGACGACACGACCGTGGTGGTTCTCCGCCGCCCGCTCTGCTAGCATCGACGGCATGACAACCCTTCGCGCCTCCGTGGCGCTCCTTGCCCTGCTCGCCGTTCCCGCCCAGGCGGCGAGCACCAAGCCGGCGGGTCACGCGCCGGCACAGCATGCCGCACACCGCGCGTCCGCCCACGGCGTCCTGCCGTGGATCGCGGACGACTACGCCAAGGCGGTGGAGACGGCCCGGGCACGCAAGGTCCCCATCTTCGTCGAGATCTGGGCGCCCTGGTGACACACCTGCCGCTCCATGCAAGCGAACGTCTTCCCGGACGCGAGCTTCGGAGTGGACGCCGGACGGTTCGTCTGGCTGAGCGTGAATACCGAACGGGCCGCCACCGCAGGCTTCCAGCAGCGGTTCCCCTTCCCGGCGTGGCCGACGTTCTTCATCCTCGACCCGCGCGATGAGCATGTGTCGCTGCGCTGGATCGGTGGCATGTCGATCGAGCAGACGCATGCGTTCCTCGACGAGGGCCGCGCCGCGCACGCGCGCACGCCGGCGTCGCTGACCGCCCTCGACCGCGCGCTGCAGGTCGCCGACTCGCTCTACACGGCCGGCCAGGATGCAGCGTCTGCCGTCGCGTATGAGGCGGTGCTGTCGCAGGCGCCGGATGGCTGGGCGCCGTATCGCCGGACGCTCGAATCCGCGCTGTTCGCCTATTCGAGCGCCGACAGCGCCGAAGCCACGCTGCGGCTCGTGCAACACGGCATGCCGCGGGTCATGGGCACTGCGTCCGAACCGAACCTCGCCGCGAGCGCGCTGGGCGCCGCATTGCAATTGCCCAAGGACCACCCGCGCCGCGCGCCGTGGATCGCACAGTACGAGGCGCAGACGAAGGCGCTGGCGATGCATCCCCCCGCCGGCGCCAGCGGTGACGACATCGCCGGGATGTACAGCACGCTCGTCGACGCGCGCGACGATGCCGGCGATTCGCTCGGCGTGCACGCGGCGATGGTCGAGTGGGCCGCGTTCATGGAGGCGGCGATCAAGGCCGCGCCGACGCCCGAGGCGCGCACGGTGTTCGACGGCAACCTGGTGGAAGTCTTCCATGCGCTCGGCACGCCGGAGAAGGCGGTGCCCTATCTGGAAGCCAACCAGCGCGACATGCCGACGGACTACAATCCGCCGCTGCGCCTGGCCGCAGCGTATCTCTACATGAAGCAGTACGACAAGGCGCTCGCCGCCAACGATCGCGCGATGGCGATGGTGTACGGCCCGCGCAAGCTGCGCGCGTACACGGTGCGTGCCGACATCCAGGTGGCGATGGGGCACAAGGACGAGGCGATCCGGACGCTGACCGAGGCGGTGGCCTTCGCCGAGGCGCTCCCGGAAGGCCAGCGGCGGGTGCGGCAGATCGAGTCCCTGAAGAAGCGCATCGCCGACATGCAATCCGGCGCCGCGCAGTCGACGCGCTGAGTCCGGGTCAGCGCATCCACACCAGCTTGCGCGTGACAGCACCGTCGCCAGTGATCAGCCGCGCCAGATAGACGCCGGCGGGCGCCGGGTCGCCGCCCGCGCCGCGCGCGTCCCAGCGCACGCTGGCCGGGGTGTCGGGCCGCAGGCCGAGCGAGGCCGACCACACCTGCCGTCCGGTTGCGGCGAACAGCGCCAGCGTCGCCACGCCGCCGTGCGGCGAGCGCAGGGCGAAGTCCACGCCGCCACTCCACGCGCGCAGCCCGATGCCCGGCCGCGGCGACGAGGGCACGGTCGGCGGCTCCAGCGGCGGCGGCCCCACGGGCGTGTTCGGGCCGCCGGCGAGCGACTGGTACATGATGCCGCCGTTGTTGAGCAGCACGAAGCCGTCCGTCCCCGAGAACGGGATCAGCCACCGGCGCGCGTCGTTCCACACCATCGTGTAGCCGTTGCGCTTGGCTGCCGGCGTCCCCTCGGGCACCTCGAGACTCCACGCGTAGGTAGTCAGATCGAGCGAGTAGAGCTCGTTCGAGTCGCCCACCACGTCCTGCACCGCGCCGCCGAACATGTACATGCGATCCTGGTCCTCGATTACCTCCCCGAGCACGTCGAAGCGCGGCGCCGGGTCGTTGGTGGTGGGCAGTTGCGTCCAGGTGAACGTGTCGTAGTCGAGCGCCCACGAGTCGTTGAACATGCGCGTGTTTTCGGAATGCACGAAGGGCAGCGTGTCCATGCCGCAGGCGATGATCATGCGATTGCGCATCGGGTCGTGCGAGTGTGCCATGCGCAACCGCGGCGCGGGGCGCGCGGCGCCCGGCGCGGTGTTGACCTCGGTCCACGCCAGGGTGGCAAGGTCCAGCACCCACGTGTCGTTCTTGCGCAGCGACTGGTCTCCCAATCCACCGAACATCACGATGCGATTGCGGTCCTTGTCGAGCACCGCGGCCTGGCCGGTTCGCACCGAGGGCCGGTTGGTGGTGGGCAACTCGGACCAAGTCCAGTTGTTCAGGTCGAGTTGCCAGAAGTCGTCGGTGAAGTCGGCGTCGTTGCGTCCGCCGCCGAGAATCAGCATGCGCTGCGAGTGGTCGGGCCCGTAGTCGGGGTCGTAGAATTCGTTGGCGCCGTAGCGGCCCGGCGTGTAGCCGTTGGTGGCGATCTTCTGCCAGGTGAGCGCGGCGCGATCGACCGGGCCGTAGTTCATCACCCAGGTCTCGTTGAACGAGCTCTGCTCCAGACCCGTCCACCCGCCGAAGAACACCATGCGATCGTGCGCGGCGTCGTCGATCGCCATGCAGGCCATGCGCACCGGCGGGGGATTGCCGCTGTCGGGCACCGCTTCCCACAGGCTGTTGGGGAGGCTGAGCGAGTAGGTGTTGGAGAAGTACGTCCCATCGACGGCCTGCCCGCCGGAGAGCCAGAGGCGATTGCCGAGCAGCGACGGGAGCACGGCAGCCTGTCCGCGCGGGGACGGTGCGCTGCCGTCCAGCAACAATTTCCCCCAGACCATGCTCGGCGAGAAGGACAGCGTCACGACATCGTTGTACGACGTGGTCAGGTCCGAGCCGCCGAAGAACAGCGCTTGGTTGTTGAGCGAGTCATACGTCGCCGAGACGTCGTAGCGCGCGCTCGGGTACAAGCCGGTGGGATTGAGCTTGCTCCAGATGCTGTCGGAGAAGCCGAACACCCACGCGTCGCTCTGCACGCCGGCGGTGTCCTGGCCGCCGAAGAGCACGAGGCGATCGGCGCGGCTGTTGTAGGTCATCCCCGCGGCCTGCCGCGGGGAGGGTGCGCCGAGTTTCGGGGTGAGCCGCGACCACGCCAGGCTCGCGAGGTTCAGCGCGTGCAACGTGTCGCTCATCACCGAACCCTCATTGCCGCCGAACACCACCATGCGATCGCGCAGCGGGTCGTAGACCGCGTTGTGCCGCGCGCGCGCCACCGGCACGAGCCCGGTGGTGGTCAATTGCGTCCAGGCGCCGGTATCGAGGTCGAGGCTCCAGGTGTCGCCGAGGTAGCCGCTGGCGCCGAGCCCGCCGTACACCAGCATGCGATGGCGCGGGCCGTCGTGGATGGCGGTGTGCCGATAGCGCGCCGGAGGCAGCGTGCCGGTGGTGGGCAGCGGTTCCCAGGTGCGCGTGGTGAGGTCGAAACGCCAGATGTCGTTGAGCGGGACGATCTGGTTGCCGGCCAACAGCTGGCCGCCGAACAGCACGAGCCGATTGTGCGGCACATCGGCAATCCAGGACGCGCCGCCGCGCGCGGCGGGCGGCGATACCGGCATCGGCGCCCAGCGCTGGACGGTCTCGACGGTGGCGCGTGCGGGCAGCGCATGCATCGCCGCGAGCACGGCCAGGCAGACGATGAGCCATGTCCGTCCCGCACGGGCGGGACGCGGAAGGATCGGCACGATGGTGTTCCTCATCGGTTCACGATGCGCGACGGGGGGCGCCGCATCGCACGGCAGGTGGAAGGCAAGCGTGCACCGGCATCGCACGGGCGTCAACCTCAGCCACGGGCGACCGCGCGGATGTGGCCTACGCCGGCTGGTGTTCCGGTCGCAGCAGGTCGAGCACAGATTTGACCGGGTTGAACACCGCCAGCGGCACCTCGACGAAGACGGTGTTCCAGTGCGCCATCGCCCCGTTCCACAGGCCCGGCCGCTCGAGCGCGCGCAGGGCGCGGCCGCCGGACGACTTCCGGGTGACGATGACCGCGTCCGGGTCGACGAAGTCCTCGAGGGCATACGGCTGGCCGGTTGCATCGCGCAGCGCACTGACCAGGAAGACCGGGTTGAAGTGGGTCGCCGCGCGCAGGATCGCGTGCTGGCCGTCATCGGTCGGATCGACCTCGGCGCCCTCGACGATTTGCAGGCGGATGGCGCCGCCGGCGTCGCGCACCCAGAACGGCCCGCCGCCGGGCTCGCCGGTGTTCTCGACCATCCCGCACACGCGCAGCGGCCGCCGCAGGGCCTGCACGACAAACGCCGTGCGCTCCGTCGTGGTTCCCGGCGGGGTCATCACGCCGAACTCGCGGGCGAGAAACCCGCCGCTCTCCTCGAGCGCAGTGGGCCGCCCATCCCGCAGCGCGCCGAGCAGCCGTCCGACTTCGCCGTGCAGCAACGCGGTCAGGCCGGTCAGG
>JBKJUD010000041.1:0-4941 GCA_046590735.1 Candidatus Eiseniibacteriota bacterium
GCAGTACGACAACGGCGAGCGCCTCCTCAATGACGGCTACTTCGGCGGCCGCGCCGGCATCCGGATGACCAACATGCTGTGGCTCGACTTCGCCGGCGGCGTCTCCAAGACGGAGGCGTGCGCGGACCAGGTGAAGTGGTCGCATCTCTCCGGCAACTTGATGTTCAGTTCCGCCTCGGACCGCACCATCAACCCGTTCCTGTCGGTCGGTGCCGGCGGGTCCTGGTACAAGCACACTTCCGACATCGAGTCCCGCAAGTCCGGCACGCTCGAGGGCGCCGCGGGATTGCGTGTCCGTCTCTCCGACGTGTTCGGGTTGCGCCTGGAAGCGCGCGATGTCTACGAACTCAAGCAGAACGATCTCACCGATGGCCACTACAACGACATCGTCCTCGGCGCCGGCCTGAACCTCGCGTTCGGCGGCAGCGACAAGGACACCGACGGGGATGGTGTCCGGGATCGCCGCGACAAGTGTCCTGACACGCCGCTGGGCTGCCGCGTCGACGAGAACGGCTGCCCGCTCGACGCCGACTTCGACGGCGTGTGCGACGGCATCGACCAGTGTCCCGACACCCCGCGCGGCGCGACGGTGGACGCGCGTGGCTGCACCCGCGACTCCGACAACGACGGGGTCGTCGATGGCATCGACCAGTGCCCGAACACGCTCGCCGGTTGCACCGTGGACACCAAGGGCTGTCCGCTGGATGCTGACGGCGATGGCGTGTGCGATGGACTGGACCAGTGCCCCGGCACCCCGGCCGGCGGCAAGGTGGATGCCCGCGGGTGCCCGCAGGACTCGCCGAAGTCGTCCGAGACCAAGTGGCTCGACCCGGTCCACTTCGCGTTCGACTCCTACAGCGTGCGGTCGTCCGAGACGTCGACCCTGCAGCGGGCGCTCGACTGGCTGCGCAGCAACCCGGACTACACCGTCGCCATCCACGGCCACGCCGACTGGATCGGCACCGACGAATACAACCAGGTGCTCTCCGAGCGCCGGGCCAAGGCCGCCTACAACTGGCTGGTCGCCCACGGCATCGATGCGTCGCGGTTGACCACCGATGGCAAGGGCGAGGCGCAGCCGGTGGCGGACAACAACACCGACGAGGGCCGCGCGAAGAATCGCCGTGCGGAACTCGAGGCCAGTGGCCCGAACCCGTCGAACCGGTAACTCCGCCGCCCGCGCGTGCCCGTCCGGGATGACCGGGCCGGGCACGCGCCCCGCGCCAACTGCGCCGGGGCCGGACCACTGGCCCTCGACCATTCGCCAGCACGCCGATGGTGCGTGCTTTGGAGGACTGCAATGCTGACTCTACGAGGACCTGTGGCGCGCATCGCCGCCGGTGCGTTGTTCCTGGCGGCCCTGGCCGCGACCCCCGGCTGCCGCGTGCTCACCGGGCCGTGCGGCGTGTCGACACTGACCATCTCCCCGACGTCCGCCACGCTGGCGGTCAACCAGACGCGGCAGTTCACCGCCACCGTGCGCGACTCCACCGGGACGATCATCACGCCTGCGGTGACGTGGTCGGTGGTGTCGGGCGGCGGCTCCATCAGCAGCACCGGGCTGTTCACCGCGGGCACGACACCCGGTACCTACACCAACACGGTGCGTGCCAGCGGCGGTGGCGCGACTGCGACTGCGACGGTGCAGGTCACCGCCACGCCCAGCGGCTCGCTCGCCACCATCACGCTGACCCCGACTTCCGCGACGCTCGCGCAGGGCGCCACGCAGCAGTTCGTCGCGGTGGGCAAGGATGCGCAGGGCGCGGTGGTCTCCATCACGCCCACGTGGTCCGTGGTGGCCGGCGGCGGCAGCATCACCACCGGCGGGCTGTTCACGGCCGGCTCGACGGCGGGCACCTTCACCAACACGGTGCGGGCGAGCAGCGGCAGCGTGAGTGGCACCGCCACTATCGTGGTCAGCCCGAACACCACGGTCGCGAATACGGGCGGGGAGGATCGCGCCGGCCTGACCCGCTGACCGGGCAGGGGCCGCATCGGCCGCGAAACGCCCCGGGGACGCAAGTCCCCGGGGCGTCGCTGCATGCCGCAGGCCCTGGGCCCTCAGCCAGAAGGACTAGTGATAAACCGCTCTCCCGACGGATGGTACGGCTGCACTGATGCCCCTACAGTCCGTTTGCACTACTCCGGGGTCGACACGCGGAACCGGGGACAGTACCAGTGCTCCACCTTGTCGAAGCGGCAGCCGCCGAGCCCCACCTGCCTGGCTGCTTCCTCCACAGGCCCGAGGGAATCCTTGATGCATGTAGCGTCCGCACCACGCAAGACCGCGGCCCAGTCCGCGAGGTTCGTCGGCCCCGCATCCGTGCCCGCCTCGACCGGCAACGCAGCCGTCGACGCGTTCGCACCCCTGCTCGCCTACGACAACCGCTTGTACAACGTGGCATTCCGGATCCTCGGAGATCGCGAGGACGCGCTCGACGCGGTTCAGGATGCCTACCTGCAAGCCTTCAAGGGCTTCCACCGCTTCCGCGGTGATTCGCAGCCCTTCACGTGGCTCTGCCGCATCACGATGAACGAATGCGCTCGGCGCGGCGGCAAGCGCACCGCGCGCCGCAAGCGCGAGATCGAGTTGGCAATCCTGGAAGAGAACGGGATGGAGTTGTCAGTCGAGGATGGGGCATTCGCTCTCCTTGACCGCTCCCGCACCACGCAGGCTGTCCACAAAGCCGTCCAGGCCCTGCCCGCGTCGTACCGCCAGATGGTGCTCCTGCGGTATTTCGATTCGCTCTCCTACCGGGAGGTGGCCGACGCGTGCGACTGCCCGGTCGGAACCGTGAAGTCGCGCATCTCGCGCGCGCACGAGCGCCTCAAGGGGTCGCTGACGCCGGAGTTGCTCGGGGAATTCGCCTAGCGTGGAGTTCACTCGCCGCGGGACCCCTGTTACCCGCGGCGAGGCACCACGGCAAAGACCGTCTCTCCGGGGATGATCTTCGCCGGCGCCCGGTCCGGTTCGCGCCGTTCGCGCGAGCCGGACCGTGGCACATACCCCAGGCCTGCCGCCCGGCTTTCCCGCCCCGAGCTTTCCCGCCACGCCGCCCCTGTCGTACACTCCGCGCTTCGAGAGGCCGCCGACGGGGGAGACGCGCGTGACGCAAGTGGTGCAGGTATCGGTGAAGGGACTGGCGCTCGACGAGCGCAGCAAGTCCCCGGTGGTGATCCTGCAGGAGGTGGGCGGCAAGCGCGCCGTGCCCATCTGGATCGGCCATGCCGAGGCGCAGGCGATCGCGATGGAAGTGTCGGGCAAGAAATTCCAGCGCCCGCTCACCCACGACCTGATGGCCATCATGCTCGACGGGCTGAAGGCGCGCGTCGCCAAGGTCGTCATCGCCGATCTCCGCGAGAACACCTACTACGCGCAGATCTTCATCGAGCGCACGAAGGAACTGCTGGCGATCGACGCCCGGCCCTCCGACGCCATCGCGCTGGCCCTGCGCGCCAAGGCGCCGATCTTCATCAACGACGACCTGCTCAACGGCGAGGGCGGCGACGACGAGATCGACGAGGACGATGCGGAAGAGGACGACGACAGCGAAGCCGGTGCCACGCCTCGCAAAGCCAGGAAGCCGGCGGAACCCAGCAAGGAGGAACTCGCCGAGGAATTGCGGCGCCGGCTTGGCGAGATGAATCCCGAGGACTTCGGCAAGTTCCAGCTGTAGCCGGGGCACCAGCCAGAAGAATTCCTGTCCGGGAGATCCACGGACCCCGTTGCCGACGTAGAGCGGGCACTGGGCGGCGACGCCCGCACCCCGCTCGCGCTACGCGGCTCCCGCCCGCGCGAGCTCAGCAATCCACGCTCTCGTCGGAGGCTAGTCATCATGAACTCTCGCGACCTCTTCGCGTTCCGTCCGCGGTCACTCGTGCGCACCGCCCTGTTCGGTATCCTCGCGCTCGCCAGTTTCGCCACCGCTCCTCGCGCCGCCGAGGAAATCTGGGCGGTGACGGTCAACAACTCCCTGGTCAACTTCCTGAGCACCAACCCGTGGTTCTTCAGCAGTCGCCCGATTACCGGCATGCAGCCGGGTGAGCAGGCGCTGGCGATCGATTTTCGGCCGGCCCTGCCGCTCGGCCGCTTGTACGTGCTGGGCAGTACCAGCCGGCTGTACGTCATCGCCGACCCAAGCAGCGGCGTCGCAAGCCCGGTCGGCGCCGGGCCGTTCATGCCGTCGCTGAGCGGGACCTCGTTCGGCATGGATTTCAACCCGGTCGTCGATCGGGTGCGTGTCATCAGCGACGTCAAGCAGAACCTCCGCGTCCATCCGGACCTCGGCACGGTCGCTGCGACCGATCTGGCTCTCACGTACGCCGTGGGTGACGCCAACGCCGGTGCCGAGCCGATGGTCGGCGGCGGCGCCTACATCAACAACATGCCGGGCGCGACCTCCACGACCCTGTACGACATCGACGCCACCCTCGACGTCCTGGTGACCCAGGCACCGCCCAACAACGGAACCCTCAACACCGTCGGGCCCCTGGGAGTGAACGTGTCCAGCCTCGGCGGCTTCGATGTCTCGGGCATCACAGGGATCGCGTACGCCTCTTTCGATCTCGGCGGAACCCAGTCCGTCCTCTACACGATCAACCTGGCGACCGGTACGGCCACGATCGCCGGCACCGGCACCATCGGCTGCGCCGAACTGGTTCGCGGGCTGAGTGTCTCGCCGTTCGCTCCCACGCCGGTGGCACCGACGACCTGGGGCAGCATCAAGGGCTTGTACCGCTAGCCGCGGTCGTTCTCGCCGACGGAGCGGCGTCGGGGGCCCACGCCTCCGGCGCCGCTTTCGCGGGATGGGGTGACGAAGGATCACGCCGTCCGTGCTGATCGCGGCGTCGGGGACGTTGATGTTGTCCACACCCACGCGTGACCCGAGCCGCGGGCACATGCCGCGGCACCGGCTTCCACTCCCGCCCCAGCCCATTCAC
>JBKJUD010000101.1:0-4945 GCA_046590735.1 Candidatus Eiseniibacteriota bacterium
CCTTCCTCGCCGGCCGCATTCCGCGCCGCGCCTACGCCACCGCCTCGACCTCCGCGGACGGGATGGTGACGCCCGCACCCGCCCTGGTGTCATAAGCGTTCCGATCGTGCAGCCCGCCGCGTGGTCGCTGGTCGCCATCACCGACGAGGCGGCGTGGGGTGATCGCGCACCCGCGACCGTCATCCGCGACGCGGTGGCCGGCGGCGCCCGCGCGATCCTGCTCCGACTGCGCGCGTGGGAACCGCCGCGCGTGGCGCAGCTCGCGACCGACGTCCTTCCATTCTGTCGCGCCGCGGGCGTGGCGGTGATCGTGCACCAGCACGCCGCGGTGGCCGCGGCCACCGGTGCCGCCGGCGTGCACCTGACGTCGGCACAGCCCGACGTCGCCGCGGCGCGCGCGCTGCTCGAGCCCGCGCAGTGCGTGGGTGTGTCGTGCCACAGCGCGGCGGACGTGCAGGCCGCCGAGGCGGCTGGTGCCGACTACGTGCTGCTCGGCCCGCTCTTCGCCACCCCCTCGAAGGCGGCGTTCGGCCCGCCACTCGGTCTTGCGGTCCTCCGCGCGGCGGCCGCTGGCTCCCGGATTCCTATCATCGGCGTCGGCGGCATCGACGCCGGCCGCGCGGCCGCGGTCCGTGCCGCCGGGGCCACCGGCATTGCCGCGATTCGCGCGCTTTTCGCGGTGCCGGAGGTCGCGGCCGCCGCACGCGCGTTGCGGCGCGCGAGCGAAAGCCCCACGGCCCGCGCGATGTCGGACTCGATCGATGTGGTGTGATCTCTACCTGATCGCCGACGCCGGCTTGGTCCCGCGAGGCCAGCTCGTGGACGTGGTGTCGCGCGCGGTGCACGGCGGCGTGACCGCCGTGCAGTTGCGCGACAAGCAGGCATCGACACGCGAGCTGCTCGCGCTGGCGGCGGACCTGCGCGCCTGCACGCGCGAGGCCGG
The DNA here is from genome assembly GCA_046590735.1 of Candidatus Eiseniibacteriota bacterium. Classification (GTDB taxonomy): domain Bacteria; phylum Eisenbacteria; class RBG-16-71-46; order CAZEPH01; family CAZEPH01; genus JBKJUD01. The sequence continues at coordinate 944 of JBKJUD010000101.1, forward strand.
CGTCACCTTCCTCCTCAACGATCGCCTCGACCTCGCGCTCGCCGCCGCCGCTGACGGCGTGCATCTCGGTCCCGACGACCTGCCGCTGGCGCCAGCGCGCGCGCTGGCGCCCGAGCCCTTCCTGCTCGGGTACTCCGCCGCCACCGCCGCGGAGGCGCGGGGCGCCGAGCGCGACGGTGCATCCTATCTTGGCGTCGGCGCCGCCTACGCGACACGGACGAAGGCCGATGCCGGCGCGCCGATCGGCCCCGCCGGCCTCGCCGCCGTGCGCGCGGCGACGCGCGTGCCGCTCCTCGCCATCGGCGGTCTCACCGCCGATCGCGTCGCGGCGGTGTGTGCGGCCGGCGCCGACGGTGTCGCCGTCGCCCGCGCGATCCTCTGCGCGGCGGATCCCGCGGCCGCGGCCCGCGCGTTCGTGCAGGCGCTCGCCACGGCGCGCGTCACGACGACGGATCCCTCCGCGTGAGCACCTCCGAGACCGCGAGGGAGCCGCCGCCCCGCCCGCTGTCGCGCAAGACGCTCGCGTGGCGGCTGCTGGCCGGTGCTGCGCTGCTGGCGGGCACCGTCTTCTTCTTCCGCCACGTTGACCGGGCCGAGGTGTGGCACTCGTTGCGCTCCGCGTCGCCGGCGTTCCTCGCCGGCGCGGCGCTGACCAACTTCGCCAGCATCTGGGTGAAATCGTGGCGCTGGAAGCGCATCCTCGGGACCCTGCAGGCGTTCCGGCACGGCGAGGTTCTGCGCTATCTGCTCATCGGGATCGCGGTGAATGCGCTGTTGCCGGCGAGCGCCGGCGATGTCGCGCGCGTGTACCTGGTGGCGCGGGCCAGCGGGCAGCCGCGCAGCGCGGTACTGTCCTCGATCGTGATGGAGCGCGTGGTGGAAGCCATGGCCTTCGCCGCGCTCATGCTCGCCGTGCTGCCGGCACTGCGCACGGTGCCGTGGGTGGGCGAGGGCGCGCTGCTGTTCGGCGGCTTCGTCGCCGTGCTGCTCGCGTTCCTCGGGGTGTTCGCGTGGCGGCACCGGGCGTCCGGCGTGCGCAGCGCCTCATCGCGCGTGCGCTTCATCGCCGCACTGGCCGATCGCGTGCGACAGGTGGGATCGGCCCGGATCCTCGTGGGCGTCGTGCTGCTGTCGGTGGCAGAATGGGTGTTGCAGGCGGTGTCGTACTGGTGCGGGCTGCGCGCCTTCGGCGCCCATGTGGGATTGCTGGGCGCTTTCGTGGCGGTGTGCGCGGTGAACCTCGTGCTGCTCGCCCGGCTCACCCCCGGTGGAGTGGGGGCGTACCAAGTGGCGTTCGCGGCCGCGATGGCGCTGTACGGCGTGCCGCGCCCGGTGGGCCTGGCGTGTTCCGCCACGCTGCACGTGGTGACGCTGGTCCCGCCGATGGTGGCGGGGATCGTGCTGCTGCTGCTGGCGCCGCGCGAGCTGCGCGCCGCGATCTGGGGCGCGGGACGCGGGGGGGCTTCCCCTGCGACGCCGATCCCCGTAGTCTCGGCGCGCAACACATAGCGTCGCCGCCCTCCCGGAGGACCCTCGTGCAACTCGACCCCGATCCGCCACCGCCCTCCGCCCTGGCCCACGTCCGCGCCACCTTGCTCACCGGGCTCGCGCTCGTGCTGCCCCTCGTGGTGACGGTGTGGATCTTCTCGATCGTCCTGCTGCCGCTGGATGCATGGCTGCAGCCGGTGCTCGCCCGCACCACCGGCCACACGATTCCCGGGCTCGGGCTGCTGACGCTGATCGTGCTGCTCTACGTGGTCGGATTGGTGGGACGCAACGTGCTCGGGCGGATGTTTTTCGGCATGCTCGAGGCCGTGTTCCGCGTGATCCCGGGCGCCAACACCGTCTACCACGCCACCAAGGAACTGCTCGGCGCCTTCAACTTGAACCAGTCCGGCGCGCCCGCCTTCCGCGAAGTCTGCCTGCTCGAATATCCGTGCCGGGGGTTGTACGCTCTGGGCTTCGTGACCAACCGCGTGCGCCTGCTCGAGGACGGCGGCGAGCGCGAGGCGGTCACCATCTTCATCCCCAATCCGCCGAATCCCGCCACCGGCCAGTTCGTCGTGGCGCCGCGGTGCGAGGTCATCGGCGTCAACCTCACCGTCGAGGAGGGCGTGAAGATGGTGCTGTCGGGCGGCCTGGTGGCGCCCGGCGCGCTGCGCCTGCACCCGAATCCGGAGCACGCATGACCGACGACTCCACGGCGTTCGCCGCCGCGCCCGCCGCGCCGTCCCCGCTGCCGGTGTGGAAGTTTCGCGTCCGCGGCACCGAGATCCTGCGCTTCGAGGCGTTCAGCGACGCGGTGTTCGCGTTCGCGGTGACGCTGCTGGTCGTCTCGCTGGAGGTGCCGAAGACCTTCACCGAGCTGCGGGAGTCGCTGCGGGGCTTCGTCGCCTTCGGCCTGTGCTTCACCATCCTGATCCTTCTGTGGTTCGAGCAGTATTGCTTCTTCCGACGCTACGGCCTGCACGATGTCCCGACCATCGTCTACAACTCGATACTGCTGTTTGTCGTGTTGCTGTTCGTCTATCCGTTGAAGTTCCTGTTCACCTACCTGGTGTTCATGCTGAGCGGCGCTGGCACGTCGGTGCTGGTGGATGGCCATCTGGTCCCGATGCTGCAGCCGGGCCAGGGTCAGCAGATGATGCTGCTGTATGGCGCCGGCTATGCCGCGGTGTACAGCGTGCTCGCGCTGATGTATCGCCATGCACTGGGGCGCGCGCAGGACCTCGGCCTGGACACGGTCGAGCGCTTCGAGACCCGCACGACAATTGGCGCCTCGCTGGTGCACGTGGGGGTGGCGGCTCTCTCGGTGACGATCGCCGGCGTCGCCGGGGACCGGATGGCCGGCCTGTCGGGGTTCGCCTACATGTTGATCGGGCCTGTGCTGACCCTCTTCCACTGGTTGCGCTCCCGTCGCGGGGAGGCGCTGCGCGTCGCGTGGGCCACGGCGCGCGCCGGCGAAATCGCCCCCTAGGCCGCCCGCCGAGGGACGAGGGGTTCAACCCGTCGTTCCCCCGGGGTGTCAGAGCGCGTGGACGAGGACCTTGATGACCGACACCGACGCGGACCTGGTCGCGCTGGCGCAAACCGGAGACCAAGTGGCCTTCGGCGAGCTGGTGCACCGACATCTCGACCGGGCGCACGCGGTGGCCTACCGCATCCTGCGCGACCGCGAGGACGCGCGCGATGTGGTCCAGGACTCCTTCCTGCGTGCCTGGAAGGCCCTCCCGGCTTTCGAAGGCCGTGCCCAATTCGGCACCTGGCTGGTGCGCATCATCACCAACCTCGCCCTCAACCGTGCGCAGCGCGACAAGTTGCGCCACGCACCCTCGCTCGATGACATCGGTGATCCGCCGGCCCCGGCGATCGCGGGTGCGGGCGGCGGCGCCAGCCTCGGCCGCCGGATCGCCGAGGCCATCGACCACTTGCCCCCGGTGCAGCGCGCGACGTTCGTACTGCGCTTCCAGGAGGATCTCTCCGTGAAGGAGACCGCGAACCGGCTCGGCTGCAGCGAAGGCGCGGTCAAGGCGAGCGCGTTCCACGCCATCCGCAAGCTGCGCGCGGCGCTCGGCGATCTGGCCGATCTCGCAGAGGTCCCGGTGCCGGACGCGGAGGAAGTCCGATGACATCACGATCCCACACCTGTCTCGACGACGCGGGGCTGGTCAGCGCGCTGCTCGATGCGCGCGGCGGCTGGCGCTCCGAGGACCTCGCGCACCTGCTCGCGTGCGCCGCGTGCACGGCGCGTGGGGAGAGCTGGGCGGCGACGCTTGGCCTTGCCGCGCGCGACGCGCGCGCGACGCTCCCGCCGGTGCCCGCCGATCTCGAGCAGGCGATCCGTCTCGCGGTGCAGGACGTGGCACAGGATGCAGCGCCCGTGCGCGGCGCGCGTGCCGGCGGCTGGCGCGGATGGCTGCGCGCGCCGCGCGTGTGGGCGCCCGTCGCGGCGGCCGGTCTCGCGCTGTGCGTGCTCGCGGGCGTGTGGAGTTTCCGCACGCC
>JBKJUD010000142.1:0-8940 GCA_046590735.1 Candidatus Eiseniibacteriota bacterium
CCTTCCTCGCCAGCCATCTTCCCGCTTCCATGACGTATCTCGAGCGGACCCTCCAGCCCGTCCTCGAGCGGGCCGCCGGCCAGTTCCCGGCCGTCGTGCTGACCGGCCCGCGACAGTCGGGCAAGACCACCCTGCTGCGCACCGCCTTCGGGACGTCGCATGCCTACGTCTCGCTCGAGCCTCCCGCTGTCCGCGCCGCCGCCGCCGCCGATCCGTGCGCCTTTCTCGCCTCGCTCGCCCCGCAGGTGGTGATCGATGAGGTGCAGTACGTCCCCGAGCTGCTCTCCTGCATCAAGGACCGCATCGACGCGGACCGGCAGCGTCCCGGCCAATTCGTCCTGAGCGGCTCGCAGAGTCTGCCACTCGCCGACGGCATCGGTCGCACGCTGGCCGGGCGCGCGGCGGTACTGCGGCTGCTGCCGCTCTCGCTCCGGGAGATCGCCGGTCGGCCTGACGCGCCGCTGGCCTGGGAGGATGGGCCGCGCCCACCGCGGGCGGGCGAGACCGAGCGCGACCTCTGGGACACGCTCTGGCGCGGCTGCTATCCGGAGCTCGTCGCCCGCCCCGATCTCGACGCCGAGTTGTGGCACGCAAGCTACCTGCACACGTATTTGGAGCGCGAGGTGCGCTCGCTGCCGAACATTCGAGACCTGGGGCAATTCCGTGTCTTCCTGCGCGCGCTGGCGGCGCGCAATGGGCAGCTGCTCAATCTGTCCGCGTTGTCGAATGACTTGGGGATCGCGGTCGGCACGGTGCGGGGATGGTTGTCGGTGCTGGAGGCGACCTATCAGGTCATGCTGATCCAGCCCTACTTCACCAACGTCGACAAGCGGCTCGCGCGACCGCCGAAGATCTTTTTCCTCGACGCGGGCGTCTTGAGTCACCTGATCGGGCTCCCAGGCGGCGCTCACGCCGCCGCGAGCCCGGTCGCGGGCGCCCTGTTCGAATCGGCGGTGCTCGCGGAACTGGTCAAGACGGCGATGCACCAGGCGCGCGAGCCCCGCGTGTATTTCTGGCGCACGCCGGCGGGCGTGGAGGTCGACTTCCTGGTGGAGACCGACCGGGGCTTCGTGCCGCTGGAGGTCAAGACCACGACCACGCCTCATCCCGGGATGACGGCGGGCATCGCCGCGCTCCGCGAGCAACTCGGCGATCAACTGCTGCCCGGTTTCGTCGTGCATCCCGGCACGGTACGCGCGCCGCTGGGCCCGCAGGTCGAGGCGCTGCCGCTGTCGCTGCTGTAGCTGGCCCACCGCGGGGACTCGTCCCGCCTACGGCACGCGGATCAACTTCGTCCGTGCAGTCTCCGCGCCTGAGGTCACGGTGACCCAATACACTCCCGCCCTCGTTCGGAATCCGCGCGTGTCGCGCCCGTCCCATGCGGCCACGTGCCACCCTGCGGACTGCGATGCCAGCGTGCGGCGGTGCACCAAGTCGCCCCGGGTCGAATACACCGCCAGTGCCAGCGGCCCGGGATGCCGTTGGAACCAGGACAGCCGCACGTCGCGATCCGACGGATTCGGCGCAACGTTCAAGGTCAGGCGCGGCGGGTGGCCGTCAAATTCCACGCCGGTCGCCGCGCCGGCGTTGCGCACGACGATGCCGGGCGAGGGAATGTCATCGACCAACGCGAAGAGGACGTAGTAGCCGACCGGCACGCTGTCCCGGGAGACGGGCACCGTGACGGTGATCGCCCCGTTCGCTTGCTGAAAGGGCAGCGACTGGACGCGCGGCACGCCCCCATCGACGTAGTGGGTGACGGCGTTGGCGCCGACCAGGACGACTTGCGTAAGAGCCGCCGTGCGCGAAACGTGCAGCGTGAACGACGCGCCATTGCGCAGGGTGGTCGCCGACAGCGAGTCGATGCGTGGGCGGACTCCGCGGAACAGGTAGGGCGGTTCGAATGCTTCGATATCGTTGCTCACGCCTGGCTCGGCCGGCCCGCCGGTTCCTGCAGTGGTGACGACCCGGCCATCGGGGACAAGCACCGTGACGGCGTGATATTCGCGATACCACGCCATGTCCGCGCAGCGCCGCCAGCTATTCGCCAGCGGATCGTAGATGTCGGTAAGTTTGGTCTGACCTGCGGCGTTCGTCGGGATGTGGCCCGCCGCGTCCTCGAGCTTGCCACCGGCCACCAACATCTGGCCGGTCGGCAACATCACCACCTCGGGCTGCGAGCGCGTGGTGCCGGCGTTCGCCCCAAGCGTCCAGGTCTCCGTCGCCGGATCGTAGAGTTCGATCATGCTGGGATTGGCCGCGGCACCGCGATAGATGCCAACCGCGCAGGCGCGACCGTCCGGCAGGAGCACGAGGGAGTGATCGCTGTGGCCGGGATAGAATCGCTCGTCCTGGACCATCCGGCCGGTGTTGCGCCAGATCGCGGTTGCCACGTCGTAGAGCTGCGGCGGCCACCAGGTGCGCAGGACCGCGCCGTTGTAAAGGAGCACGGACGGCGTGTACTCTGCCGCATTCGCCATCGAGCCGGTGCGTGTCCACGTCGTGCCGGCCGGGTCGAAGATCTCGCAGGTTGCCGTGCGCTGCGCGTTCGGGCGCTGGCCGCCACCCATGACGAGGAGCCGGCCGTCGGCCAGGCGCGCCAGGCCTGGGTACCAGCGCTCCTCATACATGTCGGGGAGCTCGGTCCACGTTGCTGTCCGGTAGTCGTACGTTTTCGCCGTCCGCACGGCGTCGCGAAAATTGCCCGAGTCTTGCCCGCCGATGAACAGGAGCCGCCCATCGGCAAGCAGGGTCGGGATGTGACATCCCTGCTGGGACGGCGAGGCGGGAGGGAATGTCTTGGTGCCGGTGACCGGGTTGAACAGCACCGGCTCCAGCGTGTCGTGGCAGTAGAAAATGGTGCCGTCCGGCAGCAGGCTGCCGGAGTTGGACGCGTAGAGATTTTCGGGGTCCGTGTTGCCGATGGTGGTCCAGCGACCGGGGTGCGTATCCAACCCGAGCGCGAAATCCTGGATGACATCGCCTTCCACCACGTTTCGCAGGACCTCGGCGTACGCGCGCCCGCGGGCTGACGTGCCGACCCGCCACGCGCGCGCCGGGACGGACGCGAAACTGTACGCGCCCGTCCCGTCGGATCGCATTTCGCCCACGACGCTGGTATCCGGCGCGACCAAGGTCACGCGGGCGTTCGTCACCGGCGCGCCCTCGGCTGTGCGGATGATGCCGCTCACCTGCGCGGCCTCGGCCGGCGCGCCCGCCAGCAACCCGACAATCGCGCCTGCTACAACACCGCGGGTGATCGTTCGCCTCATGGTCTGCTCTCCTCCGCGCAGCATCCGCCTGCCCGATTGCCCCGCCGCTCGTCAGTCGGGGCGCCGCACGAGGTGCATGCCGCACTTCGGGCAGCGGGCCGTGGCGTCCGTGCTGGTGACTTCGGCATGCATGGGGCAGGCATACACGGCGGCGTGCTTCTTCGCATCACCTGCCGCGCCTGACGTGCCGTGCGAGTGACGCTCGGCGGCCTTGACCGCGGCTGGCGCGTCGACATTCACGATGAACGCCGCGATGATGATCTTGCCGTCGTGCTGGAACTGTCCCCACGTCTTGTACACTCCTGCGCGCGGGAATTGGGTGTGAAAGCGAACCTCGGGCCCCCCGGCCGATGGCGGCGCGTCGTGCATCTCCCGCCGGGCCGCCGGCTTCGCGCCCATCTGCATGCCGACCTCCATCGGGTGGGCGTGGAGGTAGGTGTGCCCATCAGTCGAGAGGACCACGGCGTGTCCCAGGGCGCCAAGGTACGGTTCGAGGTCGCGCAGGGGTTGTCCTTGGGCGTTCTCCACCCGGAAGAGCAAGGTCGCTGCCTCGCCCGCCCGGAGGTGGGCCGGCTCGCCCCGCATGGATACGCGGTACTCCGCGCCGCCGGGCACGTCTGGCTGCCCCTCCGGAATGGCATGCACTCGCTGCCGCATCCAGCCGTCCGCATCGACAACGTCGGGCACCGGGAGGATCGACGTGATCACCGGAGCCTCCCCGTCGGTGCTGATGTCCTTCTGCAACACGACATTCTTGCCGCCGATTTGCGTATAGTCGGCAAACAACCGATAGGTGCCTGACTGCGGAAGCGTCGTGCTGACGGCGAACTCTCCCTTGCCCCGGTACGTGGGGTGCAGGTGGTTGAACCACTGCAGGTCCGACGACACGACGATGAGATGCATCAGCTTTTCGTGGGACACCGCGAAGCGCGTTTCCGGCGTGCCGTCCGCGCCGCGCAGGACCCGCAGCGTCCAGCGCGCGGGGGTGCCGGCGACGAGAACCCGGGGACTCGTGCGCAATTCCAGCCGCCTGACCGGCGTGCGGGGCGCGCGTTTCGCATGCGCCGCGTGTTCGTGGGCCAGCGCGGGTTGCACGCAGGCCAGCCAGACACCTGCGCCGAGCACGAGCGACTGGGCCCACGGGCGAAAGCCGTCGTGGTTTCGCGTGATCATGTCTCTCGCCCCCCTTAGGCACCGCACGGCATGCAGCGGTCGATTCCGGGCGCCGCAGCACCATCAAACACCAATCTCCTGCGTCCAGCAAGCAGGGCAACACTCACGCATCAGGTTGCAGCTCCCGCGGAAGGGGCAGCCGGTGGCCGCACGGCCGCCATTCCGGGCTGGACCGATCCTCCCTCGATCGCCCTCGGCGGCGTCCGCGCTGCTACTCGTGCCGCAACGCCTCAATCGGATCCAACCGCGCCGCGCGCATCGCCGGCAGCATGCCGAACGCGATCCCCACCGCCGAGCAGAACAGCAGCCCGATCACCGCCCACTCCAGCGGCACACGCGCATCGAAGTGCGCGAACACCGCCACCAGGTTGCCCAGCCCGAACCCCACCGCCACCCCCACGATGCCGCCGATGTTGCACAGCACCACCGCCTCGAACAGGAACTGCATCAGGATGCTGCGCGAGCGCGCGCCGATCGCCTTGCGGATGCCGATCTCGCGGGTGCGCTCAGTCACCGCGACGAGCATGATGTTCATGATGCCGATGCCGGCCACCACGAGCGCGATGGTGCCGATGAGGAACGCGCCCAACTTCACGCCCTGGCTTATCTGATTGAACTGCGTGATCAGGCTCTGGCTGTTGAAGAATTCGAAGTTGTCCTCGTCCTTCGGCCGCAGCCCGCGCACGCGGCGCAGCACCTGGCGGGTCTGCTCCATCGCGTCGGCGGTCAGCGCCGGGGTCAGGGCGCGCACCGTGATGTTCACGGACCGCGAGAAGCCGTTGCGATCGGTGAGGCCGTAGACGTTCACGTACGTCGTGACCGGGATCAGCACGTAGTTGTCGAAATTGCCGCCGAAAGCCGACTTCTTCTCGTCGAACACGCCGATGACCTGATATGTCCGGCCGTCCACGCGGATGTCCTGGCCGACGGGATCGATGAACGGGAACAGCTTCTGGCCGATCGCGTACCCGATCACGGCCACCGGGCGCGCGGCCCGCACGTCGATCGGCGAGAGGTTTCGGCCCAGGCCGACGTAGTGCGTGTTGTTCTGCGGATACTCCGGCGTCCCGCCGCAGATGGAGACATTCGGGTTGGTCGACACGCCCTTGTACGAGGCGACGTAGCCGAAGTCCCAGATCTCCGACCCCACGAGGTCCGCGGTGGTCACCTGGTCGCGGATGGCCTGCGCGTTCGCGAGCGTGAGCGGCGGGCGCTTCATCGCCTTGCGCCGCGCCGCGTCGCCGCCGAACCCGCCCGCCGGCCACTTCTGTACTTGAAAGGTCTGCGCGCCCAGGACGCTCATCTCGCGCTCCATCGTCCCCTGGATCACCGAGATGCCGGTCATGACCGCGATGATCGACGCCACGCCAGCGACGATGCCGACGAGCGTCAGCAGCGAACGCAGCTTGTTGGCCACGATGGCTTCGAGCGACATGACGAAGACGTCAGGCAGGTGCATAGCGGTGATCCTCGCGACGACCGTCACTCATGGCGCAGCGCCTCGATGGGATCGAGCCGCGCCCCGCGATACGCCGGCGCCACGCCCGCGAGCACGCCCACGCCGCCGGAGACGAGCACCGCGACCGCCACGATCGGCCACGACACCGCCGCGGGCATCAGGAACGCATTGATCACCGCGCTCAGGATCACCGCCACCGTGATCCCGATCGCCCCGCCGAGCAGGCCGATCACGGACGACTCGCACAGGAACTGCAGCAGGATGCTGCGCCGCGTGGCGCCGATGGCCTTGCGGATCCCGATCTCCCGCGTGCGCTCGGTCACCGTGACGAACATCACGTTCATCACCCCCACCGCGCCGACGAACAGCGAGATGCTGGTCACCAGCAGTCCCACCAGCAGCAGCACGCCCATCATGTTGTTGAAGGTGCCGACCAGCGTGTCGAGCTTGTTGATCGAGAAGTTGTCGGGTGCGGTGGGCGTGAGCCGGCGGATCGTTCGCATCTCGCCGATGACGGCGTACTCGAGGTCGCTCAGAGCCTCCTGCCGCGACGCCTTGACGGCGATGCTGACGTCCTCGCGGCCCTGCCCGCCGCTGAACGCCCGGACGTACGAGGTGATCGGGAGGAATACCTGACGATCGAAGTTAGGACCGCCGGCAAAACTCCCGCCCTGCTTCTCCATCACGCCGATCACGCGGAAGCGGGTGCGGCCGATGTTGATCGTCTTGTGCAACGGAGCAGCGCTGCCGAACAGTCCCTTTGCGACATCCGAGCCGAGCACGCACACATCGCGCTTGGAGGCGATGTCGAGGGGCAGCAGGAACCGACCTGTCTCCGGCTGGGCGCTGGAGATCACGCCCTGCTTCTCGGTCGTGCCGATGATGGTGACGCCCTCCATCGTCTCTTCGCGAAACTTCACGTCGCGCGGACCGCTCACCGTCGGATTGACGATCGCCTGGCCGCGGAAGCGGTCCTCGAGCGCGCGCGCCTCGCGCAGCGCGATGCCGGGGCGGTTGCGGTACTGGAAGAAGTCGTTCATCACCACCCACGGCATGCGCGACACGAAGATGACGTCGCTGCCCACCGACGAAAAGCTCTCGCGGAACTTGTTCTGCAGGCCGTTCGCGGCGGTCATCGTGAGCACGACGGCTACGATGCCGATGGTGATGCCGAGCGTCGTCAGCGCGCCGCGCGCGAGGTTCGCGCGGAGCGCGCCGAGGGCGACCGCGAACGAGTCCCCGAGCGAGGGCGCCGCCTTCATTCCGCTTTCGCCCCGCTCTCCTTGTCGGCGTCCTTGAGCGGGCCCGTGCTGATGGTCACGGCGGCGCCGTTCACCAAGTCCTTGGAGATTGCGCGATAGCTGCCGGTGACGACCTCGTCGCCTTCCTTCAACCCATCGACGACCTGGATCAACTTCTCGCCCTGGATCCCCGTGGTGACCTGCTTCGCCACCGCCTTGCCGTTCACCACGCAGAAGACGATCTCCGCGAAGCCGTCCTTGTCGGCCGTGTAGCGCTTCTCGGCGTCGGCGCGCTTCTCGTTCTGCCGCGCGAGCTGGTCGATCGTGCGCACCGCGACGCTCTGGATCGGCACGCTCAGCGCCTTGTCCTCGGTCTTCGTGACGATTTCCGCACTGGCGGTCATCCCGGGCCGCAGCTCCGCCGGCGGATTCGTGATGCTGATCTTCACCGCGAACTCGGTCTTCTGCTCGGGGCCGCCGGTGCCGGAGGTGTTCGCGCTGTTCGAGATTTCGGAGACGACGCCGGTGAGCGTGCGGTTGGGCAACGCATCGACCTGCACTTCGGCCGGCTGACCGAGGGCGATCGACCCCACGTCGTTCTCGTCGACGTTCACCTGCGCTTCCATCTGCGTGAGGTCGCCGATCACGAGGATGACATCCTTCTGGAACTGGGAGCCCAGCGCGATCTCGCCCCGCTCCTTGTTCAAGGCGCTGATCGTTCCCGCCATCGGAGCGTAGATGGTGGTCTTCGACAGGTCGTCGCGCGCCTGCTTGAGCGCCGCGGAGGCTTGCGCGACCTGGTCCTGCGCGGCCTTGTAGCGCGCGACTTCCACCAGATGATCGGCGCGCCGGGCCTCGAACGCCGACTGCGACTCATTGCCGCTCGACAGCAATTCCTTCGACCGGTCGAATTCGGCCTTGGTCCGCTTGAGATTCTCGCGCACGAGCGCCGCGTTGGCGTGCGCGGCGCTGACGTTGGCCACGGCGCTCTCCACCGCGGCAAGGTAGCGGTCGCGCGCCAGGCCGATGAGGAACGTGCCCTTGGCGACCCATTGCCCCTCGGCGACGGCGAGCCGCTCGATCTTGCCGCTCACGTCGGCGCTGAGCTCGACCTTGGTCTTCGGCTGGATCGTGCCGGTTGCGGAGACCTTCTGCACGATTCGCTGGCGATCTACCTTGGCCGTCTGCACGGTCATCGGCTTGTGGCTGCGGGTCCGTGCGACGACCAGGCCGGCGGCCACGCCGACCAGCACCACCCCCGCGATGATCAACCAGAACTTCTTCTTCCTCGCCATCCGGCCTCCAGTCCATGCGTTGCCCAAGCGTGACGTCGAGAACGCCATGCCTCCAAGCTGTACGGTCAACGCCGGCTGAAGGTTACCAAATGACGGGCTGCATGGCGGGGCCAACTCCGGTCCGCAAGGACACGACAAAGCCCCAGCGGTCCGTAACCCGCTGGGGCTTCATGCAGTTGCGTGCCGCGCGTGCGCGCCTGCCCTACCGCGACTTCCGCTCCGCCTCGACGAGCACCGCCGCCGTTTGCGTACCCACGGTGAAGGCCGCGTGGAACGTCCCGTGCACCGCAACCTCCGCCCCGTCGCGCGGCGCGCCGTGCTTCTCGGAGACAACGAGGATCGTCCCGGTGTCGTCGGTGAGCCGGAAGGTGCCGTAGTTGAGCACCCCGACGCCGCCCTTCGTCGTGCCGGCGACCCACACCGACGTGCCTTCGTACCGGCCCGGGTCGTCGAGCAATTTCGAGACGGGTGTACGCGACTCGCAGCCGCTGAAGGCGACG
>JBKJUD010000129.1:0-3417 GCA_046590735.1 Candidatus Eiseniibacteriota bacterium
GTTACCGAACGAGGGCCGTTGCCTCACAACAACAACGGCGACTCGAGCGAGCCCCTCCGTGGAGTTCAGCCATGCACCCGCACGCCTCGTCTCCTCCCGCGACTGCTGAGCCCCCGCCCGATGCCATCGCCTACGTCCGTCCGATGCCCCCGGGGTGCGTCAAGTTGAGCCGGGCGCGTGCCCGAAATGCGGACGTGTGAGGGGGTGGTCGCGGGTGGTCGCCAAACATCACGGCTGCTTCTCGTCGATCACGAGGGTGAACGCGCCGCCGCCGCCATCGCTGTCAACGGCGACCACGTAGACTTCGGCAGACTTTGGCAGGAAGGACCAGGTGACCATCTTGGTCGGGTTACAGATGGGTCCAAGAATGCCGCTCTGCCCCTGGCTTCCGCATGCGGTTTCGACCGCGTCGAAGGTGCAGCCGACGCTACGCGCGAAGACATAGACGAATCCATAGAACGTCGGCTTGAGGTGAAAGGTGTTGGTCGCGCCAGGCTTAGCCTCGAAGGCCCAGTACAGCTGCGGGGCTTTGAGGCTGCTCGCCACCTGGCCCGTGCCGCCCGACTTGCTGCTGCCGCACGTGAGCTTGGGGAACTCGTCCGATGCGGCGTTGGTGTCCCCCGAGAGTTCGGCGTGTCCATCGCTGAAGGTGATCGACGTTGCCAGAAGGCATCGATCGTTCAATGGAGCGCTGCCCTGGCCGCCCAGCCCACCCTGCCCGCCGGGGGCGCCCCCCGAACCACCCATCCCGGCGCCTCCAGCGCCCGTCGCCACGCCTCCACCCTGACATGGTCACGCGCCCGACTCTCCCCTGCGTTGCCGTCCAGCCGCCCCGGACGATGGGGCGCCGGCGGGAAGCGGGTGTAATGCGGGAAGCAAGCGTGCGTCTTCTTCATCGAGCGGACGGTCTGACCCGGCCGCACCACGGAGATCCACGATGACCATGACACCCACGATCGCCCCCGCGACCTCGTCCCAACCGCTGCTTGCGTCGAAGGCCGACCTGCCTGTGCTCGGGATGACGTGCGCGGCCTGCGTGCGCCGCGTCGAGCGGGCGCTGACGAAGGCCCCGGGCGTGAAGGAAGCGAGCGTCAACTATGCGCTCGGACGCGCCTCGGTCGTCTACGATCCCAGACTTACCGGTGAGCAAGCCCTGGCCGCAGCTGTGGAAGAAGCCGGCTACCACGTCCCGCTCTCCCCGCCGCCTGCAGCGGAAGCGACCGCAGACATGCCCGTTCTTGGCATGACCTGCGCGGCCTGCGCCCGGAGGATCGAGCGGGCGGTGAGCGCGGTCCCAGGCGTTCGCGAGGCCAGCGTGAACCTCGCGCTAAATCGCGCGATGGTGCGCTTCGAGCCCGCGATTACGAGCGAAAGCGCCATCATCGAGGCGATCAAGAAGGCAGGCTACGACGTCCCCGCCGCGCCTGAGCCGGGCGCGAACGCTGGCAGCAGCGAGTCGAGAGCGGAGGCGATCGAGCGCGCAGAGCACGACGAGCAGCGGAGCATTCGCCGCGATTTCCATGTCGCCGCAGCGCTCTCGGTGCCGTTGCTGGTGCGTGCGATGTCGCATGGGGCCATCCCGGGCACGGAAGGGCCGATCGGCCGATGGGCGCAGTTCCTTTTGGCAACACCCGTGGTCTTCGGTCCCGGTCGCCGCTTCTTTCGCCTGGCCTGGGCGGCCGCGCGCCACCGCACCGCCGACATGAACACGCTGGTGTCGATCGGCACGGGCGCGGCCTGGGTCTACTCGACCGTCGCGCTCACCGCGCCGTGGCTCTTCCCGCACGCCGAACACGGCGCGTTGCCGCACCTCTACTTCGAGGCCGGCGCAGTGGTGCTCTCGTTCGTGCTGCTCGGCAGGCTGCTCGAGGCGCGCGCCAGAGGGCGCCTCGCGGACGCCGTCAGGGCCCTCATCGCGCTCAAGCCCAGGACGGCGCAGCGGCTCGAACAGCCGGGCGAGCAGGAGCAGCAGGTCGCCGTCGAGGCGCTGGTCGCCGGCGACGTGGTGCGGGTAAGGCCTGGCGAACGCATCCCCGCTGATGGCGAGGTCGCCCGGGGAACCTCGGCGATCGACGAGTCAATGCTCACCGGCGAGAGCATGCCCGTCGACAAGGCTCCCGGCGCGCTCGTCTTCGGCGGCACGCAAAACCAAAATGGTGCCCTCGACGTGCGGGTCACGAAGGTCGGCCAGGGCTCGGCGCTCGCCCGCATCATCGAAGCGGTCGAGCAGGCGCAAGGCTCGCGCGCCCCCATCGCTCGCCTCGCCGACGTCGTCAGCGGCGTGTTCGTCCCCGTGGTGCTCGCCGTGGCGACGCTCACCCTGGTCGGCTGGCTGATCGTCGATCCGAGCGCAGCGGGCATCTCCGCCGCGGTCGAACGGTTCGTCGCCGTGCTGGTCATCGCCTGCCCTTGCGCCCTCGGCCTGGCAACGCCGGCGGCGGTGGCGGTGGGAACCGGCCGGGGCGCCGAGCTTGGCGTGCTGGTCAAGGGCGGCGCTGCACTCGAGGCGGCAAGCCGCGTCGATACGGTGCTCCTCGACAAGACCGGCACGCTCACAACCGGCAAGCCGGCGCTCACTGACATCGTCACTGCTGCCTCGTGGAAAGATCTGGAGCTGCTCGCCCTTGCGGCCGGGGCCGAGAACGAGAGCGAGCATCCGGTCGCCCGCGCCGTGGTCGAGGGGGCTCGCGCCCGGGCCGTGCAGGTGCCGAAAGCTGCCGACTTTCGCACCAAGGCCGGCGACGGCGTCGAGGCACGCGTCGAGGGCCGCCTGGTCCGCGTCGGCACCCCAGACTGGCTTGCTGCTGCGGGCGTCGCAACCGAGACGCTTGAAGCGCGCGCCGAAGAGCTGGCCGCCCAGGGCCGCACGCCCTTCTTCGTCGCGGTGGACGGTGCGCTCGCCGGACTCATCGCGGTCGCCGATCGGCCGGCCGACGCGGCGCCTGCTGCCGTCGCATCCTTGCGCCGTCTCGGCCTCGACGTCGCGATGGTCACCGGCGACCGCGAGCGCACCGCACGCGCCATCGCCACCGAGCTTGGGATCTCGCGGGTCTACGCCGGCGTGAAGCCCGAGGACAAGGCGCGGATCGTCGCCGAAGAGCGTGCAAGGGGCCGCGTTGTCGCCATGGTGGGCGACGGCATCAACGACGCACCTGCCCTCGCGGGCGCCCACGTCGGCATCGCCATCGGTCACGGTACCGACATCGCTGTGGCTGCTGCCGACATCGTGCTGCTGCGCGGCGGCATCGCGTCGCTGCCTGCCGCACTTGGCCTGGCCAGGACCACGCTCAGGACCATCCGACAGAACCTCATCTGGGCCTTTGCCTACAATCTCGTGGGGATCCCGATTGCGGCAGGGCTGCTCTACCCCTGGACGGGCTGGAGCCTCTCGCCGATGCTGGCGGGCGCAGCGATGTC
>JBKJUD010000361.1:0-2703 GCA_046590735.1 Candidatus Eiseniibacteriota bacterium
CGGGTCAACGTCGGCCCCACCTCGCTGCCGACGTTGACCCGGTAATACATGCTCCAGGTCTTCTCCTCCCCCGCCTCGAGCGACTGCCCGACGATCTCCGCGCGTCCGAAGGACAACGCGCCGACCAGCGAGCTGTTGACATAGGTGAGCGAGGCGTTCTCGAAGTAGTGGTCGAGCGTGATGTTGCGCGCCGCGCCGTCGCCGGTGTTGCGGTAGACGATGTCGTAGCGGACGGTGTCGCCCGGCGCCAGGCCGCAGTTCTCGGTGAGATCGGTCAGCGCGATGCTGACATCCAGCTGCGGCTCGAGACGGCGCACGGTGTCGACGAAGGGCCCGAGCGCCACGGTCGGCGCCAGCGCGGCATCGGAGCAGCCGCGCAAGGCGACCGCGAAGCTGTTGACGCCGTCGGAGAACGCGGCGCAGTTATCCGGCGTCGCGTTCACCACCTTCAGCGACAGCACCAGCGATTGGCCGGGCGCCAGCGGGACGTTGTCGTCCAGCGTCCAGACCAGCGTGCCGGTGGCACCCGTGGAGGGCCGGTCAGGCGGCGCCGGCGTCACCAGGCCCAGCGTCGGATGGGTGACGCTCGAGGCGAGCAGCGTGAGACCCGGCTGCAGGTCGTCGGTCAGCACGATGCCGTAGGCGGTGGTGACCGGGTCCTCGTTGGTGACCGTGAAGCTCCAGGTCACCGAGTCGCCGCGCGTGGAGTCGGTGCAGACCTGCACGGCGGGGATGCCGCGGCGCACGGTGAAATCGGAGGGCGTGAGCGCTTCGGGCTCGACCGGCAGCGCGAACTGCTGACTGAAGACTTTCTGGCCGCACAGCGTCTGGTATTCGCCGCTGGCGCGCAGCTCCCCGCCGGCAAACTGCGTGGACGCCTGCACCTGGAATCGCACGGTGACCACGTCACCGGAAGACAGGTAGTCGGTGGAGAGGTGGTCGCGCAGCAGCCACAGCAGCTTGTCGCCGACCAGGAATGGATCGGCGGCGGTGCCGGAGGGCGTGGTGACCGTCGGCAGCGTGTTGCCGAAGGAGTGCGCGATCGCGATCGTCGTCGTGCCGGGGACATAGCTCACGCCGAGCGGCAGGTACTGCGACAACTCGACGCCGTCCACCTGCGACGCGCTGGAGTTCGTGAGCGTCGCGGTGACCATGTCGGGTTCGCAGGCGCCCATGGTCGGCGGGCCGGCGCTGCTGACCAGCACCTGGGTCTGCGGGATCAGCACGGTGCCGCGGTCGAACAGCTGCGGGCCGGACTGGCAGACCTGCTGGAGGCAGCCCCACTGTCCCTGCACCTCGACGATCAGGCTATCGCAGCCGGTGATGCGCGTCTCGAGGTCGACGTGGTAGGTCTGGCCGGCCGGGATCTCGGTGATGTGGTAGACAAGGATCGACGAGTCGGGAATCGGCGCGACCTCCACCGACCACGCGTTCGCCGGCAGCGCGGCGCCGTGCTGGTCGTAGACGTTCGAATTGATGTATGACAGGGCGCCGCTGAGCGTCGTGGTGAGCTGCAGGTCGTGCGCGTTGCCGGCGCCGCCGTTGATCGCGTACAGCGTCCAGTGCACCGGGTTGATGGTGGCGAAGGCCAGCTCGGGCGTCACCGTCACCGTGACGTCGGCGCTGTTGTCGACCACCGGCGCCGCGGTGGTGGTGGCGGACAGCGAGTTCTGGTCGATGTTGTTGGTGTCGTCGTTGCCGCACGTGTCGTCGTAGGCGAGCCGCGCAAAGGTGCTGAAGGCGCCGCAGCGCTTGCGCACCGGCACCGTCAGCGTGCCGCTGGTGAAGGTGGCGGGCAAGTCGCCGATCAGCCAGTACACCCCGGCCTCGCCGTTGCCGACATCCTGGGTGCGGACCGGCGTGCCGACCTGCGGGAGGCCGACGATACGCGGCGGAACGTAGGCGGGATCCGAGGGATCGGTGATGATGTCGAAGTCGGTGGTCGAGACGAAGAGCGTGTTGTCGTAGGTGCCGAACGTGCCGGCCCGTGTGAGCGTGAGCGTCATCACCGTGTCGGCGTCGCAGACGGTGGCCTGCTGCGGCAGCGTCAGCGCCACCGCCATCGTCGAGCGCGCGACCACCAGCTCGACGGGCTCGTTGATCGCGCCGTTGCACCGGATGTCGGCGTCGTCGGTCACCGTGAACCGGCCCCAGTCGAAGAAGCCGTCGTTCGGCGCGCCGGTGGTCATGTCGTAGGTGATCGTCACGCTGGAGTTCTGCGGGGCGATGTTCACGCCGCAGCCGGGCGTTTTGTTCATCTGGTCGAGCGCGCCGAGGTTCCATTCGAGTTCGCCCGCCAGCGTGGTGTCGGTGGGCGCGAGGTCGAGCGAGCAGGTGGTGACGCCATCGGTGACGGTGAAGCGCGCCTTGCCGCTCTCGACGCCGCCGGTGGGATACGCGTAACCGCGCAGCGTGAGGCCGGCGCGCGTCTGCTCGCGGAAGCTGATCTCGCTCCAGGTGAGCGTGGCCGGCACGCCGGTCATGCTGAGCGTGTTGGTGAGCGTCATCGGGGTGCAGACTTCCACGGTCGCGCGGTCGCTGCCGTTGACCGTGCGGACGAACTCGAAGCCGCAACTCGGGTCGCCCGGGGTCGGGCAGGTGTTGGCGACCGACAGCGCGCTGGTGGCTGTGGCCGGGCAGGACGCGGTGCCGCACGGGTTCGCCAGCGTCGCGGTCACGCTGTTCGCGCCTTCGGTGTCGCAC
>JBKJUD010000164.1:0-2768 GCA_046590735.1 Candidatus Eiseniibacteriota bacterium
CACCTCCACGCTGATCGTGCGCGGCGAGCGCGCCAACGTGGTGGCCTACTACGTCGACGGCTTCTCGCAGCAGGACCCGCTCACCGGTATCTCGACGACCTCGATCAACAACAATGCGATCGACCAGGTCGTCGTCATGGCCGGCGGGTTCAGCGCCGAGTACGGCCGCGCCATGTCGGGCGCCGTGAACGTCATCACCCGCGAGGGCGGCTCGAAGTACCGGGGCTCCTTCGAGGCCTTGACGGACAACCTGAGTGGCGACTGGATCAGCGCCAACAAGGGTGACAACAACATCTACTCGGCGTCCATCGGCGGACCGATCGTCCCGGGCAGCGAGAAGGTGACGTTCTACGCCAGCGGCGAGCGCCGGTGGCTGCGCGACCGCGACCCGCGGCCGATGGCCGACGACGTCCGCTCGTCCCTGCGCGGCATGGGGCTGCGCGACGACATCCTCCCGGCAAATTCGCTGGCCGGCTGGACCTGGCAGGGCAAGATCAGCGCCCGGTTGAACGACAAGACCAACCTGAAGATCGGCACTCTCGGTTCACAGGACGACTGGCAGCAGTACCTGCACAGCTACCTGTTCGACTACAAGCACGCGCCGCGCACCGAGGACCGCAATCAGTCCGCGTTCGTGACGCTGAACCAGCAGATCGGGACCTCCGCGTTCCACTCGCTGGCGCTGAACTTCAGTTCCACTTCGCGCAAGCGGGGCGACGGCGTCTATTTCGACGACCTGATGGCGTATGCGCGGCCGAACTCGAACCCGCGGTACGCGTCGTCGCTGCCGTACTTCTGGCCGGCCGACACGCTGTCGCGCGGCGACAGCCTGGACGCCTACGGCCAGGTAGTGGGTGGCAACACCGCCCACGTGTTCGACAGCTTCACGCGGCGTGAGTCGTCCTACATGGGCGGCCGCTACGACGTCACCTCAAACATGGCGACGCACCACCAGCTCAAGGTGGGTGGCGACTTCCAGTACCACGCCCTGCGTCAGTACGAGGCGATCCGCCCGACGACCTACGGGATCGCCAGCGGTGACAGCGTGCGCAAGCCGATCGTGGACGTGAACCAGTACGGCTACGATGTCTGGGGCGCCACGCACGTGGACACCGGGCTCGATGGGGTCAAACACCCGATCACCGCCTCGGCGTACCTCCAGGACAAGTACGAGGCCAACGGCGTGGTCGCCAACGCCGGGTTGCGGTACGACTACCTGGCGGCGCGCACCGAGCAGCTGCTCGATGAGTCGTTCCCGCTCGGCCCCAACGGGGACCAGTCGATCACCCAGAACCTGGCCGGGAGCAAGGCCTTCAACCGGCTCAGCCCGCGGCTGGGCGTGGCGTTCCCGGTCAGCGACCGGACCGTCTTCCACCTGAACTGGGGTCGCTTCTACCAGCAGCCGGACCTGCAGAACCTGTACGTGAACTACAACTTCCTCCAGTACAAGGTCCGGACCGGCGGGTACTTCTACCCCTTCGGCAACCCGAACCTGAAGCCGGAGAACACCACGGCCTACGAGGCGGGATTCGTGCAGCAACTGTCCGAGATCTCGCGCATCGATCTCTCGGTCTACTACAAGGACATCAAGGACCTCGTCGAAGTGGCGACGATCACCAGCCACCCCTCGTCGTTCTCGTCGTTCCGGAACCGCGACTACGGCACGGCCAAGGGTGTCGACCTGCAGTACTCGCTGCGCCCCGCGCGTCACATCGGGGCGGACGTGTCCTACAGCCTGTCCTTCGCCAATGGCACCGGCTCGCTGTCCACCTCGCAGCGCAATATCGCGTGGACGTCGGCCGAGCCGCCGAAGCAGACTGCGCCACTGGACTTCGACCAGCGGCACAAGATCGCCGCCTCGCTCGACCTGCGCAATGGCAAGGACGAGGGGCCGATGATCGGTGGCACGCACCCGCTGGAGAACGCCGGCGTCAACGTGCTGTTCAGCGCCGGAAGTGGCAGCCCGTTCACGCCGAGCAACGTGTACGACGAGGTCTCGCTCGCGGCAGCCTTCACCGTGCCGACCGGCCCGATCAACTCGCGCTACATTCCCTGGACCAGCAACCTCGACCTGAAGGCCAACAAGGACTTCCGCGTCGGCAGCCAGGGTCTCTCGGCGTATGTGTGGGTGACGAACCTGTTCGACCGCAAGAACCCGTCCGCGGTCTACACCTCGAGCGGCTCTCCGTCCTCGACCAACTGGCTGGAGACCCCGGAAGGCAAGGCCTACCTGGCCAACCAGGGAAGCTACGGACGCTCCCAGTACCTGCTCGCGGAACACAACCCCAACCTCTTCGACGGACCTCGTCGAGTGCGTGTC
The DNA here is from genome assembly GCA_046590735.1 of Candidatus Eiseniibacteriota bacterium. GTDB lineage: Bacteria > Eisenbacteria > RBG-16-71-46 > CAZEPH01 > CAZEPH01 > JBKJUD01. Next base: position 2,321 of record JBKJUD010000164.1, read on the forward strand.
GGGATCCGCGGTGACTTCTAGCAGGCCGGTCGGCCTCGCGACTTTCCGTTCAGGGGGACTCACATGACACACGGACTCTCAGTGTCGGGACGCCGGCTGCGTGACGTCGCCGTTTCGCTCACGTCCGCCGCGCTGCTCCTGTCCGCTCTCGCCGCCTACGCGGCGCCTCCGGGAGGCAAGGTGACGCCGTCATCTTCCCGGGGTGCCACGAAGGGCGGCAAGCAGCTGCCGGGCATCAACACCTATGACAATTCGGGCCGTGCCGATGCGAACAACATCGACATGTTCGTGACCAACCATGGGTCGTACGCCTTCGACATTTCCACGGGAAATGCCGGGCTCATCTACCCGAAGGGCACTACGAAGACGGCCGTCTTCGCGGCTGGCCTCTGGGTAGATGAGCCCGGCATTTCCCGTGGAAATGTCGAAGGCGTACGACCCGTGGTTG
>JBKJUD010000150.1:0-13059 GCA_046590735.1 Candidatus Eiseniibacteriota bacterium
GGTATTCGTTCGCGCCTGCGCGCCCGTGCTGTGCCTGGCGGCGCTGGCTGTCGGTCCTGCCCCATGCATCGGACAGGATTCCCCGCCGTCCCCACTGACCTTGGCACGGGCTCTCGACTTCGCCCGCCAGCACAATCCGGACATCGTGCGGGCGAAGGCGGCGCTGGGCGTGGCGCGGGCGGAATCGCTGGCCGCCGAGATGCGTCCCTACAATCCCTCGCTGGAGCTGGAAGCCTCGCGCGGCGGGGACACGCCGCTGTCGGGTTCCGCGTGGAGTGGATCGGTGGGCATCAGCCAGTCGCTCGAGCGGTCGGGCAAGCGAGCGGCCCGCGGCGCCGTGGCGCAGGCGCAGTTCGAGGTGGCGCGCGCCGGCATCACCGTCGAGGAGCGGCGTGTGTCGCTGGCGCTGCGGCGGTCGTTCGCGCGCGCTGCGGTGCTCGCCCAGCGGATCGCGGTGCTCGACCTCAGTGCCTCACTTGACGGCGAGTTGGCCGACGCGACGGCGCGCCGGGTGCGCGACGGGGTAATCACGCCATTCACCGCGCGGCTGATCCGGCTGGAAGCGGCGCGCTCCGACGCGCTGCGGTTGACGGCGCTCAGCGAGCGGCACGCGCTCGAGGCGGAGGTCGCGGCCCTGCTCGGCGTCCCGGGGAGCCCGGCGCGTCTGGAACCATCGGGTGGCGCGGAGGCGGCGTGGACCGCCCTTCCCGATGAGTCGTCGCTCGCCACCTACGCGCTCGCCCATCGTCCCGATCTCGACCCGCTGCGGTTGCAGCTTCGTGTCGCCGAGGCGCAGAGGGCGCTGGCGGAGCGCGAAGGACGGGCGGATCCCACCGTGGGCCTTGCACTCGAACACACCCGACAATCGGTGATCGCGGGCGGGGTGTCGGTGCAGGACAGTGAAACGCAGTTGCGCGGCCGCATCTCCCTGCCGCTGTCGCTGGTCAATCGCAACCAGGCCGGCCGCGCCCGCGCGGAGGCGGCAGCGGCGATCGCGCGCAGCGATCTCGCGCTGCGGGAAGCGGCGATCCGTGCCGAGGTGCACCGCGCCTGGCAGGCCGCGACCGACGCGGCGCAGATCGATGCCCTCGAACGCCACGCCACCACCGACGCCCGGACTGACTTGGTGCTCGTGCGCGACGCATTCCGCGAGGGACGCATCAGCCTGGAGGAATATCTGACCGACCGCGGCCGCCTCGTCGAGGCCATCGAGCGAACGCTTGCCGCCGCGGACCGCGCGGCCGGCGCGCGCGCCGATGTGGAAGACGCCGTCGGGTCGCCGCTGGAAGACATCGTGAACGGAGGAGCGAAGTGATGACGACGACACTCGAATCCCGGTGGTGGGCGGCCGGGCTGTGCCTTGCCGTGACGCTCCTCGGCACCGTGCGGCCGCTGCACGCGCACGGCGGCGATGACCACGGAGCGCCTGTCGCCGCGACCAACGCCACCGTGCCTCCGCACCCGACGCATGTCGCGACCACCGCGGACCTGGAAGTGGTTGTGCGCCACGAACCGCTGACCCCCGGCCACGCGGAACGGCTGGACTTCTACCTGAGCGACTTCGCAACGAATGCGCCGGTGGAGAACGCGCGGATCGAGGCGAGCTTGCGGTCTGCGGCGGGTGAGGCATGGCATGGTGTCACGGAGGTCGGCAGCTTGCCGGGCTCGTATCGCGCCATGGCCAGTGTGCGCGCCGCGGGCACCTACAATCTGATCGTGAGGATCAGCGGCCCGCGCGTGGCGGCGGTGGCGATGCCGGGCGTGGTGGTCGGCGCACCGGCGGCACCGGCGACCGCAGGGAGCAACGGACGGCCTGGCTGGCTGTTGCCATTGCTGGTGGGCGTGGCCGCGCTCGCGCTGGGACTGGCGGCCGGCGTGGCGGCGGGCCGGCGCGGCCGCCGGGCCACGCGAGTCGGCGCCGCCGGACTGTTGCTGATGACCGGCTTGGCCACCGGCGGGCTGCTCGTCGGCGGCACCGCACACGCGCACGAGGGCCACGACGCAGCGCCCGCCGGCGCCGCCGCCGCGCCCCAGATTGGCGGCGTCTCGTGGCTGGCAAAGGAATCGCAGTTCGCCGCCGGCGTGCGGACGGTCGTCGCGCGGCCGAGCGCGCACGCGCAGGAGCTGTCGCTGATGGGCCGGGTGGCGCCCAGTCCCACCGGCAGCGTCGACATCCTGGCGCCGCAGAGTGGACGCGTGGATGCCGCGCACGGCGGTTTTCCCCGCGTCGGCCAGCCGGTGCGCGCCGGCCAGACTCTCGCTTCCCTTCTGGTGATCGACGCGCTGCCGCTGCGCGCGCCGATCGCCGGCATCGTCACCGACATGCTGGTCGTGCGGGGTCAGATGGTACAGGCGGGACAGAAGCTCTTCTCGATCGTCAATTCGTCGGAAGTGTGGGTGCACGCCGACGTGTTCCCCTCGGATATCCCCGCGGTGGATGGCGCGGGCCTGGCGCGCGTGACCGTGCCCGGCGCAGTCGACGCGACCGCGCTCCCCGCGCGGCGGGTCGCCAATCCCTCGGTCGCGGGCGAAACGCCGGGGACAGTCGAGCGATGGTTCGCGGTCTCGAACAACGGCGGCCGTCTCGCGCCGGGTGCGCTGGTCAACGTGGCGGTGCCGACAGCGCGGGAGCAGTCGGGCATCGAGGTGCCGCGCAGCGCGCTGCTCGATCGCAACGGGCAGACCATCGCCTTCGTGCACACCGCGCCGGAGGAATTCACGATGCGCATGGTGACGGTGCAGGGGGGCGTCGGCGATCCGGTCCTGGTGACCTCCGGCCTCGCGGCGGGTGAGCGCGTCGTGGTGCGCGGCGCTTACCAGATCCTCACGGGCGGCACGCCGCTCGTGGCGCGCTGAGGGCGGGCCGATGCTCGATCGCATCATTGCATTCGCGCTGCACAACCGGCTGCTGGTCCTCGTCTCCGTCGTGCTGTTGCTGGGATACGGCGGCGTGGTCATCTCGCAGTTGCCGGTGGACGTGCTCCCTGATCTCAACCGGCCGACGGTCACCGTGCTCAGCGAGGCGGGCGGCCTGGCGCCGGAGGAGGTGGAAACCCTCGTCACGCTGCCCATCGAAACCGTGCTCAACGGCGCCCCCGGGGTCGAACGCGTGCGGGCCACGTCGGGCATCGGGCTCTCGGTGATCACCGTGGAGTTCGCCTGGGGGACCGACATCTACCGCGACCGTCAGTTGGTCGCCGAAAAGCTCACGCTGGCCAGCGAGCACCTGCCGGCGGGCGTGACGCCGGTGATGGGACCGGTCTCGTCGATCATGGGCGAGATCATGCTGCTGGGCATGGAGAGTCCATCGGGGCCCACCACCCCGATGGAGATGCGCACGCTCGCCGATTGGGTCATTCGCCAGCGCCTGCTCACGATCCCCGGCATCTCGCAGGTGATCCCCATCGGCGGCGGGGTGAAGCAATACCAGGTGCGAGTGAATCCGCAGGCGCTGGCGACGCTCGGACTCACGCTGCGCGAGGTCGAGGAGGCCGTGGCCTCGAGCAACCAGAACACCTCGGGCGGCTATCTCTCGGCGCAGGCGCAGGAGTACCTGATTCGCAACCTGGGCCGGATCAACGCGCCCGCCGACCTTACCCACGCCACAGTGGCGACCCGCAACGGCCTGCCGATCACGCTCGACCGCGTCGCCAGCGTGCAACTGGGCGCCGGGATCAAGCGCGGCGACGCCAGCATCAACGGCCGCCCGGCGGTCATCCTGTCGATTCAGAAGCAACCGGGCGCCAGCACCGTCGAACTCACCCACGCGGTCGAGGCGGCGATGAAGGAACTCGCCGCGTCCATGCCCGCGGACGTCCAGGTACGGCCGATCTTCCAGCAGGCGGCGTTCATCGACGCGTCGATTCACAATGTGGAAGGGGCGATGCGCGACGGCGCAATCCTCGTGCTGATCGTGCTGTTTCTGTTTCTCCTGAATTTCTGGACGACGGCGATCACCATCATCGCGATTCCGCTCTCGTTCCTGACCGCGGCCATCGTCATGCACTACTTCGGCATCTCGATCAACACGATGACGCTCGGGGGGCTGGCGATCGCCATCGGCGAGCTGGTGGACGACGCCATCGTCGATGTCGAGAACGTCTTCCGCCGGCTGCGCGAGAACCGGCACAGCGAGACGCCCCGGCCAGTGCTGGACGTCGTGTTTGCCGCGTCGTCCGAGGTGCGCAACTCGATCGTCCTGGCGACCGCGATGGTGGTGCTGGTGTTCATGCCGCTGTTCGCGCTGTCCGGCATCGAGGGCCGGCTGTTTTCGCCGCTGGGCGTCTCGTACATCGTCTCGATCCTCGCGTCGCTGCTGGTGTCGCTCACCGTGACGCCGGTGCTGTGCTACTACCTGCTGCCGCGCGCCAAGGTCATGGCGCATCACGCCGACGGCTGGCTGGTACGCACGCTCAAGCGCTGGGACGAGGCGCTGTTGCACCGGACGCTCCGGCATTCGGGCTGGGTCATGGCGGGCGCGGGGGCGCTGGTCGTGGCGGCCGCGGCGCTGGTGCCGTTTCTCGGGACCGAGTTCCTGCCGCCGTTCAACGAGGGCACGGCGACCATCAACATCATGGCTGCTCCCGGCACCTCGCTGGAGGAATCCAACCGAATCGGGACGATCGCCGAGAACATGATCCTGCGCGTGCCCGAGGTCATTTCGACCGGGCGGCGCACCGGGCGCGCCGAACTCGACGAGCACGCCGAGGGCGTGCACAGTTCGGAGATCGATGTCGACTTCCGTCGCACTCGGCGGTCGCAGGATCAGGCGCTCGCGGAGATCCGCGAGCGGCTCGCCACGATCCCCGGCGTGGTGGTGAACATCGGACAGCCGATTTCGCACCGCCTCGATCACCTGCTCTCGGGCGTCCGCGCGCAGATCGCGGTGAAGGTCTTCGGCAACGACCTCGAGGGCCTGCGTCAGCAGGCGGCGGCGGTCGAGGCGGCGATGCGCGACATCCCAGGCGTCGTCGACCTGCAGGTGGAGAAGCAGGTGCTGGTGCCGCAGATCCGCATCCGGCCGAACCGCGAAGCGCTCGCGCGATTCGGCTTGCGGGTCGGCGACCTGACCCGGACGCTCGAGACCGCGCTGGGCGGGCGCGTCGTGTCCAGCGTGCTGGAGGGACAGCGGTCGTTCGACGTCGTCGTGCGCTACGACGACGCGTCGCGCGACAACGTCGACGCCATCCGCGCCGCGCGCATCGACACGCCAGCCGGCGTGGTGGTGCCGCTCGGACAGTTGGCGGACGTCGAGCGGGGCCTCGGTCCCAACATGATCCAGCACGAGAACGTGCAGCGGCGCATCGTCGTCTCCTGCAACGTGCAGGGCCGCGACCTGGGCGGCGTGGTCGCGGACATCCAGGGCGCGGTCGAGCGGAAGGTGCATCTGCCCACCGGCTACTTCGTGACCTACGGCGGGCAATTCGAGAGCCAGCAGAGCGCCACCCGGCTGATCGCGTTGCTCAGCCTGCTGTCGCTCGCCGGGATGTTCCTGGTGCTGTTCGCGCATTTCCGTTCGGTGCCCATCGTGCTGCAGATCCTGCTCAACATCCCGCTGGCGCTGGTCGGCAGCGTGGTGGCGATCTTCCTGAGCGGCGGCACATTCTCGGTGGCGACCCTGGTCGGCTTCATCACGCTGACCGGAATTGCCTCGCGCAACACCATCATGATGATTTCGCACTACCTGCACCTGATGGCGGAAGAGGGCGAGACCTTCAGCAAGAGCATGATCGTGCGCGGCTCGCTGGAGCGGCTGGTGCCAGTGCTGATGACGGCGCTCACCGCGGGCCTCGGCCTGATCCCGCTCGTCCTGGCCAAGGGGCAGCCTGGCAAGGAAATCCTGTATCCCGTGGCCACCGTGATCCTCGGCGGCCTGGTGAGTTCCACCCTGCTCGACATGGTCGTGACGCCCGCGGTGTTCCATCGCTTCGGGCGGCGGTCGGCCGAGCGCTATCTGTCCCGCAAGACACGGAGGGAACCATGAGAGTTCTGCATGCAGTAGTGGCGGTGTCGGCCGTGGCGCTGTTCGCGGTGGGGTGTGGGAAGCAGGAGGCGGCGCAGGACGCGGCGACGCCGCACGACGCGGCGACGCCCGCCGACCATGCGACGGCCACGGATCATGCGACGGCGACGGATCATGCGGACCACATGGACCACGATGGCACGGAGAAGGCGGTGAAGCCGGCGGGCACGGCGGCGGGCATCTGGGCGCAGATCGATGCGGAGCGCGCCGAATTGGGCGCGGTCGTGGAGGCGGGATCGCTCGATGAGGTGCACCACCATGCGTTCGTGATTCGCGACCTGGGAGAGGCGCTGGCGGCGGTGTCGAATGACGACAGCGGGCAACTGGCGGGACGCGTGAAGGGGCTCAGGGCCGAGGCCGCGGCGCTGGACAAGGCCGGTGATGCCGGCGACATGAGCGCGACGCAGCAGGGTCTGGCCGCGATGGATGCGACGCTGCGGGCGATGCGCACGGCGGGGGGCGGGAAGTAGGGACGCGTTCGCGCCACCGTGGTCACTGCCGGGACAGGATCAGCTGGGTGGCCCGTGCCGTGGCTTCATGTTGCACGCGCGCATACCGCAAGGCGGGGTGATCTACGCCCTCGAAGAGGCGCTCCCCGGAGCCGAGCAGGACGGGCGAGATCGCGAGGTACGCGGCATGCTTGCCGATCGCGAACCTCTCGGGCGGCCGGACGAGCGAGGCGATAGCCGCCAGGCTCGGCAGCGCCTTGGAGTCCTGGACGAACGCCACCAGGAGGCGTGAATGCTCGTCCGCGCTCACCATGATGGGATTCTCCTCGAGGATGTCCGCCAAGTCGCCGGCCGCCTTGACGATGACGGGCACCTCGACCTTGAGCTGGATGGAGATCGCCGCGGCAATGCGCTTCGCGTGCGTGGCCGGGGTGCCCGCGGGCGCGTCGAAGACCGCATTCCCGCTGTTCAGCAATGTGGCGACGCGTGAGTACCCCAGCCGGGAGAGCAAGGCGCGCAGGCCGGCCATGGGAACGCGCTTGGCCTTGCCCACGTTGATGCCGCGCAGCAAGGCTACGAAGGTGGGCATGCGCGATGCCTTACGAACGCCGGCCGGCTGTCGCGGCTTCAGACACCGGAGAAGCCATAGATTCTCACCGCGCGCTCCTCGCCGTGCAACCGGCGCTGCGTTGCGGACAGCATCTGGAAGCCGACCGACTCGAGCACTCTCCAGGACTTCACATTGTGGGCGTCGACGATGGCGTGAACGAGCGGAAGCGCGAACCGGGCGAGCGCCCACGTGGTGGCCGCGAGCACCGCCTGTCTGGCGTGGCCGCGATTCTGGTGCGATTCCCCGATCGCGTAGCCCACCTCTGCGCCGTACTCGCACGGACTGAACCCGACGTGTCCGATGACCTCACCCGAGGCCGCCAGGCACACGGCCAGCACGTACGGTGTCCTGCGCGGGTCGGCCGAAGGGCCGTAGTGGGACATCAGAAAGTGCAGGACCCGGGATGCCTCGGCTTCGTCGGCATACACTTGATCGGGGATCCAGGCACGCATGCCCTCCTCCTGGCTGAGCCGAAAGAGCGGCGCCCGGTCATCTGGCTCGAGGTGCCGCAGGACGAGCGCAGCCGTGCGGATCACCGGCCCGGAATCATCCGGCATGGGACATGTCCCTCGCAGTGCCTCACGACTGGCGCACACGCGCAAGCGGCCGGCGGGTGCCTATTCTCGGTGCGCATCTCCGCGGCCGACAGTCGGTCTTGTCGTCCGTTTGCGCAAATGCATCTCTCCGGTGACCAGCTCGGCGTCGACCTCGCCAGGTCGGCGCAAGCGACCCTGCCCATGCTCACAGGAGATCCCTCTTCAGTAGCAAGCCAACACCGAACCGCATTTCCTTCGTGCCGAGCATCTGGAACCCGCACGCTTGATAGAAGGCTTCGGCGTGAGGGTTTCCGACGACGTAGATCGATCGGGCGCCACTGCTGCTTGCGGCGGAACAGGCGTACTCAACCAGGGCCCTGCCAATCCCCTGCCGCCAGGCTTCCGGCTCAACGAATAGGGCGTCTAGCTGTGAATTTCCATCATCGCGCGGAAGAAGGGCCGCAAACCCCCTGACCGAACCCGCTACTTCCGCTACGAACACTCCGCCACTTTCGATTTGCTGCAGAGGCAACTCGACGGCCTCCGGATTCGCTAGCAGGGCTTCGCGGTCTCCGGGGTTGCTGAGCGACGCGCGCCATTGAAGCGCCTCGAGGGCCTTCTGCTCAGCAGCGACAGCGTGCCGGACCGTGACCTGCGGCATCGTGTCCACCGTGGCTTAACATTCGACGTGAGCGGCAGCCGGCGGCAGGCGCTGCCTGCCGGAGGGTGTCCGCCCGATGGAGGGGTCAGGCGTCGGGATGCGAAGGCAGAACATGGAGCACCTCGAACACACTGCAGACTACCGGCATGCTCTCGGACGGTTGGCGGCCCAGGCGAGCGCACTCTCGGCCAAAGAAGGCCCAGTGACCGCGACGCCAGTACTCCAGCGAACCGTCCCCTTCGCCCTCAATGGAAGCGTATTCCGGCGTCACCTCTGAATACGGCACGACTTCGACGTTCACGATGCGCGTGATGAGGGCCGGCCTGTTTCGATGATCCAGGACTATCTCGATGTCGCCGACTCGCGGCAGCATTTCGCCTTCAGCCTCCATCGCCCAGAGCAGACTGGTACCGGCACGCTTTCGACCTTGGCGGATGAGCGTGAGCAGCTTTTCCGAAAGTGCGGGAGAGTCACCGTAGGCGTCAAGTCTCACCGGGCCTGGTGGCAATTCAACACCGAGGGACTTGAGTTGCGACCGGATTGCTGCAACGGGCGGAAAGGGCTCCACAAGTAGGCTCCTAACGCCTTTCCGATCGGCGGCCGGCCGGGGGCCGGGCCGTTGCATCGGAGTGTTGGGCAGCACGATCACGATGCTCCCGCAATCGTGGATCACCGAGATCCTGCGAGGCGCGCCATTGCAATTCCTCTTCCCGCGTCATGCCTTCGATCACCGCGGCGGGAGAGCGGCGCTTGGCAGGATAGGCTCCGGGACGCCGTCGGGACGCGATCAGCGTGGCGCCCTCCGGTGCAACTCCTCGAGGAGGCTGTCGAGCGCCTCGGGCTCCAAGGGCTTGACGAGGTGGTAGTCGAACCCGGCGTCGGTGCTGCGGCGGCGGTCTTCCGCTTGTCCCCAGCCGGTGAGCGCGGCGAGCACGACGCGTTCCGACCCGGGCAAGCACCGCAGGTGGCGCGCCACTTCATAGCCGTCCATGCCCGACATCCCGATGTCGAGGAAGACCAAGTGCGGGACATTCTCCGCCGCCATGGCCAGGGCGGCGGGCCCGTCATGCGCCACGCGGACTTCGTGGCCCTGCAGGCGCAGGAGCACGGCCAGGCTCACGGCGGCGTCCCGGTTGTCGTCCACCACCAGCAGGCGCCATCTGCCGGAGCGCGACGGGTGCGACGGGCGTTCGACGTGTGCGGCGGGCGCGACAGGGTCGCGCGCCATCAGCGGCAAGCGCAGCTCGAACTGGCTGCCGTGCCCTAGCCCGGCGCTGTGCGCGGCGACCGTTCCCCCGTGCATTTCCACGAGATTCTTCACGAGCGTGAGCCCGATGCCCAGGCCGCCCTGCGAGCGCGCCGCGGCGTGATCCACCTGGACGAACAGGTCGAACACGTGCGGCAGCATGTCGGGGGAGATGCCGATGCCGTCGTCGGTCAGTGTGACCACCACTTCGTCGTCCTCTCGCCGGGCCTCCAGGCGGATGTGCCCTCCGGCTTCCGTATACTTCGCCGCGTTCGTCAGCAGATTGCCCATCACTTGCGCGAGGCGGATCGGATCGGCGTCGAGGAGCACGGGCCCGGAGGGGAGCGATACGTCGAGTCGCTGGCCCTGCGCTTCCATCTGCGCGTGAACGGTCTCCGCTGCTCGCGCGACGATCGTGGCGAGTTCCACCCGTTCGCGCCGGAGTTCGATCTTCCCCCGCATCACCCGGGATACGTCCAGCAGGTCGTCCACCAGGCGGACGAGATGCTGGACCTGCCGCTCCATCATGCCGCGGGTTTGCTGCAGCATGTCTTCGTCGATCCGCGGAATGCTGAGGATCTCGAGCGAGTTGCGGATCGGCGCCAGAGGATTGCGCAGTTCGTGGGCCAGCGTGGCGAGGAATTCGTCCTTGCGCCGGTCCGCGTCGCGTAGCGCGTTCTCCAACCGCTTGATGTCGCTGATGTCGGTGTTGGTGCCGAACCAGTAGGTGATGCTGCCGTGCTCGTCGCGTAGCGGATTGACGCGCGTCAGGAAGGGGCGGAACTCCTGGTCGGCGCCGCGGAGCGGGAACACCATGTCGAAGGGCTCGCCGCTGGCGAGCGACGCGCTCCATCGCTCGAGCACGCGCGGCAGAACGGCCGGGTCGTGCACCGACTGCCAGCCCCAGCCTTCCATCTGGTCCGGCGTCGTTCCGGTGTACGCGTACCAGCGCTGGTTGTACCAGAAGATGTGGCCGTCGGGCCGTGCCATCCAGGCGAGCTGCGGGATCGTGTCGGCCATGAGGCGGAACTTCGCTTCGCTCTCGCGCAGTGCCGCCTCGGCCCGCCGGCGAGCGGTGATGTCGTCGTGGACGACCACCACTTCCTGCACCTTGCCGTCGTCATCCTTGAGCGGATAGGCGACCGCCGCGACCCAGCGCACCGGGTCCGCGTGCCGCGTCGCGTGGGGAATCGCGAGGTTCGGGTCGTACCGAATCGCCGGGACATGCGCAGGCTCGCCGGCGAAGGCCTGTTGGATGTAGCGCAAGGCCCCATTCGCCGCGAGCTGCTCGTCCTCCAGGATGTTGTAGCCGGCGATCTGGTCGAGCGTGACGCCCCACAGCTCTTCCCACGCGCGATTGACGCGAACCGTCCGCCCGTTCGGAGCGAAGATTTGCATGCTGAAGGGGGCCTGCTCCATCAGGCCGCGGAACCGGCCTTCGCTGGCTTGCGTGCGCTGGTACAACTGGGCGTTGTCGATCGCGACGGCCGCCTGGTCGGCGATGTTGGAGAGCAGGCGATCGTGCCGCTCGGTGAAGACGCCCACATCGGCGTGGCCAAAGAACAGCCCGCCGATCACGTCGCCACTGCGCGAGATGACCGGCACTGCGAGGTAACTCCGCACCGGCAGGTGACCGGCGGGTATGCCGTGGTGCGGAGCGTTCCTGCCGTACCGCGGATCCTGCGTCACGTCGTCCAGGCGCACCACGCCTTCGCCCCGGAACGTCGGGGCGAAGACCTCCGTGTTGCGCGGCATGGGAAATTGCGCGAAGGCTTCGCGGGGGGCACCGGAGAGTGTGTAGAGGGTGTACGACTCGCCCAAATCGCTCACGACGTTGTAGAAGAACGCGCCGAACTGCGCGCCGCACAGGCGGGTGCCCTCGTCTGTCACCACTTGCACCAGGCGCTCCAGGTCGAGCTCCCGGGCGAGCTGGCTGCTGATGCTATACAGTGTTTCCGCCGTCGCGGTCTGCTCCCGCAGTTCCGCCTCCGCGCGCCGCCGTTCGAGGAACTGCCCCACGTTGCCCGCCACCGTGCCCATCAGTTCGAGCAGCCCGGCGTCCAGTTCCCGGATGCGGGCGGTGAAGAATTCCAATACTCCGAGCGTCTGCTGTCCCACGATGACCGGATACGCGAATGCGCTGTGCAAGCCGTTTTCGGCGGCGGCGGCGGCGCGCGGGAAGTTGTCGTCCTTGCGCACGTCGAGAATCCAGGACGGCTCGCCACTCGCCCACACGCGGCCGGGCAAGCCCTCTCCGGACGCGAACCGCCGGTTGCGGCTCGCGGCTTCGAAGCGTTCGAAGCGCGCGTGCGGACGATACCAGACTTGACGGCACTCGAGCGCGGCTCTGGCGTCGTCCACCAGCCAGAACTCGCCCACATCCCACGCGAGGCTCTCGCAGATGGCTCGCAGCACGCGTGTTGCGCCGTCCTCGATGGTCGCGGCGTCGCTCAGGGCGCTGGTGGCCGCGAGTCGCGCATTGCGATGCTGTTCGGATCGCTTGTGCTCGCTGAGGTCCCGGAGGTAGGCGGTGAACATCGGCGGGTCCTCCGCCGAGATGCGCGTAATGGCGATCTCCGCGGGGAACTCGGTCCCGTCGGCGCGCAGGGCCGGGAGCTCGAAGCGCCGGCCCAGAACGACGCCCTCACCCGTCGCCAGGTAGCGCGCCAGACCGGCGCGATGGCTGTCCCGCAAGCGGAGCGGCACGATCAATTCGCACAGTTCCCGGCCGAGCGCGTCCTCCCGGCGGAACCCGAATGTCTGCTCGGCGGCGCGATTGAACTCGACGATGCGCCCCTCGTGGTCCATCCCGATCACGCAGTCGAGCGCCGTCTCCACGATCGCGCGCTTGCGCGCCTCGCTCTGCCGGATCTCCCGTTCGGTGCGACGCTGGGCGGATCCGTCCCGGAAGGTCAGCACGGCGCCGACAATATGTCCGTCCGAATCGCGGATGGGGGTTGCGGAGTCGTCGACGGGGCGCTCCGTCCCGTCGCGGGCCACCAGGATACTGTGGTTGGCGAGGCCGACGTGAGCGCCGTCGCGCAGGACGCGCGCCACCGGACTCTCGGCCGGCAACCGCGTCCGCTCGTCGACGATATGGCAGACGGCGTCCAGCGACTGCCCGCGCGCGTGGGCTTCCGTCCAGCCCGTCAGGGTTTCCGCCGTCGGATTCAGGAAGGTGACGCGGCTCTCCCTGTCGGTGACGATGACGGCATCGCCGATGATCGCCAGCGTGACGCGGAGACATTCCTGCTGTTGCCGGGCCTGTTCCTCGGCGCAAGCCCGCTGCAATATGTGCGCGGTCTGGTTCGCCCCCACGCCGAGCAGCAGGCGGTCGTGTTCGCTCGGGAACCCGGGCCGGGCGGATCCCGCCACCAGCACCCCGAAATCCTCGCCCACCCCGAAGCGGGTGAAGGCGACGTGCAACGACCCAGAGCCCGCAGGACCGGGAATGGACGCGGGCGAGTCGTCCGCGCCGGGCGCCACCAGGGCCACGAGCGAGGACTGCAGCGCCGCGATGTCGGCTTCGGCGAAG
>JBKJUD010000219.1:0-3698 GCA_046590735.1 Candidatus Eiseniibacteriota bacterium
CCTACGTGATCCAGGTGCCGCCGCCCGCGGGAGGCGTGCGATGAGCGAGCCACGACCGGTTGGCGCGCCGCGCGAGACCTCGATCCGCGACTTCCTGCGCGTGGTGTTCCGGCGCAAGTGGATCATCCTGACGATTTTCGGCATCGCCACCGGCACCGTGGTGCTGCTCAACGCCACCACCTCCGTGCTGTACGAGTCGACCGCCAGCGTGCTGGTCAACCGCGGCGAGAAGCAGGGCATCTTCGAGCCCGGCTACAAGCTGCTGCCGCGCGAGGAGGACATCGCCTCCGAGGTGGAGCTGGTCTCGAGCGAGCCGGTGTTCCACCGCGCGCAGTCGTTGATGAACGAGCGGCGCGGCGCGGCCGGCAAGCCGCACTTGAAGCTGCGGCGCGGCGCCGTGCAGGGCGCGGTGAAGGGCGAATCGAACGTCGTCGAGGTCAACTATCAGGACCACAACGCGGACATCTGCCAGGACGCCGCGAACGCGGTGACCGACGCGTACATCGAGTACCGCGAACACATGCGCTCGCTGCCCACGGTCGACAGCTTCTTCGTGCGCCAGATCGCCGAGACGCAGGCCAGCATCGAGCGGTGGCAGACGGCGCGCGCCGCCTACCTGAGCAACAATGGCATGCTCAACACCGATGCCGAACGCGCGATGCTGATCAAGGAACTCGACGACCAGCAGGTCGCCGTGAGCGTCATCAATCGCGACATCAGCGGGATCGAAGCCGAGGCGCGCGGATCGCGACGCCTGATGAGCGCCTCGCCGGACATCGACGTGCCCTTCTCGACAGACGTGCAGGTGGGCAACGAGGCAGTCATCGTCGAACTGAAGCGCCGGCTGATCGAGGCCAACGTCGCGCTCAGCGACGCGCGCTCGCGCTATACCTCCACCGCACAACCGATGATGACCGCGCAGGAGAACGTGGAACACCTCGAGAAGCAGCTGCGCACCGAGGTGTCGAACCGGATGCGGTTGCTCCAGCAGCAGGCAGATGTGCTGCGCGCCCGGCGCTCTTCGGCGGAAACGACCGTGGGGATGCTGAACACGCGGCTGCGCGGCTATCCCGGACACCAGCAGACGCTCGCCGACATGGATCGCACCCTCGAGATGCTGCAGAACAATTACAAGGAACTGACCTCCAAGTACCTCCAGGCGCAGATCAACAAGGCGAGCACGTCGCCGTACTTCGAGGTGACCAAGCTGACCTCGGCTTCGTCGCCGATCGCCAAGAACACCAAGGACTACGTCCGGCTCGCGCTGGCCCCGATCCTGTCGCTGGCGGCGGGACTCGGCCTGGCATTCTTCGCGGAAAGCCTCGACCACTCGGTGGCCACCGCGGCGGATGTCGAGGAGCGCCTGGGCCTGCCGCTGCTCGGCTCCGTCCGGGAGGTCACGTGATCGGCGCGCGCCGCACCCCGGGGATCCCATCGTGAGCAAGATCTACGACGCCTTGCGCCGTGCCGAGGAAGAGGGCCGACCCGGGGATGAAGCCGCGTCCGAGGCCGCCGCGCGCCAGCGAGCCGTGCCGCTCGCCGGGGGGCCGCTCGCGCCGGCGCGCCGCGCCGCGCCGCGTCCGGCCGTCGCGCTCGACCAGGCCGTCGAGCAGGATCTCGGCGCCCTGCGCACCTCCATCGACAGCCTGCTGCCGCGCGGGCAGCGACGCATCGCCTTCGCGTCGCTCGGGCCCGAGGAAGGTACCAGCACCATCGTCGCCGGCTTCACCCGCCTGCTGGCGTCCGACCACGCGCTGCGCATCGCGGTCATCGACGCGAACCTGCTCGCGCCGCAGCTGGCCGCGGCGATGGGCGGCGAGGATTCACCCGGCCTTGCCGATGTCCTCGCGGGCTCGATGGGGCCCGAGGCCGCGCTGGTGTCCCTCGACGGGACCAACGTGCATCTGCTGCCGGCGGGGAAGGCCAACCCGCGCCTGCTCCACTTCGAGCCGCAGTCCATCGAGCGGGTGTTCGCGACTTTTGGCGGCTACGACTACACGCTGATCGATTGCCCGCCGCTGCTGGCGTGGGCGCACAGCCCGGCGATGGCCGCCGAGGCCGACGGCGTCGTGCTCGTGCTGCGCTGGGGCCGCACCAAGCGCGAAGTTGTCCAGCGCGGTCTCGACGCCCTGCGCGTGGGCGGCGCACGGGTGCTGGGCGTGGTGCTCAACCGCCGGCAGTATCCGATTCCCGAATTCCTCTACCGGCGCGCGTAGTCGGAGCGGCCGTGAACTCGCCGCGCTTTTCGCCTTCCCCTGCCGCTGATGCGCTCTATGCGCAGCTGGCCGACGCCGCGCTCGCGTACTTCGCGTCGTTGCGTCCCGCCGCGTGCGCCGTGGTGCTCCAGGGCTCCGCCGCCTCCGGCGAGGCATGGGCGGTCCGCGAGGAGTCCGGCGCGGTGCGGTTACTGTCCGACCTCGATTTCGCCGCGATCCTCGAGACCGACAGCGATCGCGACGCGTGGCGCATGCACGCCGCCGAATTTCCCCACGTGATGGCGATGGTGCCGGGCGCGGACCACGTGGCCGCGCCGTGGTCGGTGGGCCTCTACACGCGCGAGGGTCTTGCCGCGCAACTGCCGAAGATGGGTACCCTCGACCTGGCGCTCGGCGCGCAGGTTCTGGCGGGCGATCCCGGCGTGCTGGCCGCGGTGGAGCCGCGCGAGCCCGCGGCGATCACTGTCGCGGAATCGCTGCGGCTGCTGTGCGTCCGGGCGCACGAGTGGGGTCGCGCAGAAGATGAAGGGGGCGGTGCGGAAGCGGTGCTGGCCGCGGCCGTGAAGCTGGTGGCCGACGCCGGGACCGCGCTGCTGGCAGCGCACGGACAGTATCGCGTCGGGGCCGCGGCGCGCCGGGCGGCGATGGCGGAGTTGTGGGCGACGGACGCACGGACGCTGGCCGAGGCAGCGCCGGAGTTGCCGGGCCGCATTCGCGCGGCGCAGGATGTCCGCCTGCGCGAGGCGCGCTGGCCGGAGGTCGCGGCCGCTCTCGGGCTGGAGCCGACGCACGATCACGCCATGGACAGCATCCGCCGCGCCGCGCATCCTGTGCTGCGTGCCGCCGGCACGTGGCTGGCCGAGGCCGCGGCGCAGGAGTGGGGCGCGCCGGCCGAGGCGCCGGCCGGCGACACGGTGCGCGCGGCGTTGGCGGACCCGTCGGAGCTCCCGCGAAGCCTGCACCTGTGGCTGGCTGCGGCGCCGGCGGGCGCGGGGTGGCGGGCGTGGACGCGTGTGGCGCGGCACGCCAGCAGTCCCAGCGGCGCCGCGCGCATCCTGCGGATGGCGCGGGCGCATCGCCTCGGGCCTCCGCCCTGGGCGGTGGCGGCGGCGCTCACGCTCGAGGCCGCGAACGCCGAGGATCCCGCCGCGCGCGCCGCGGCCCGCGCAACCTGGCACGCGGTGGCGGAGAACTGAGACGCATGGGCAACCCCCTCGTCGTGCTGGTGATCGTCGATGCGCTGGGCGCGGACCTCATCGCGCAGCATGATCTCCTTGCCGAGATGCCGGTGCGCCGCCGCCTGCGCACCGTGCTGGGATACTCCTCGGCGGCGATTCCCTCGCTGCTGTCCGGTGTCACGCCGGCCGAGCACGGCCACTGGTCGATGTACGCGCGCACCCCCGACGCGGCGCGCGGTGCGTTCCGCGGCCTGCACGCGCCGCTGCGCGCGGCGGCCCGCCTCCCGCGTGGCCGCGAGTTCGT
>JBKJUD010000246.1:0-9980 GCA_046590735.1 Candidatus Eiseniibacteriota bacterium
ATCGCCGCGCCGGCCGGTGCGGTGGTGATCGACGCCACCGGCAAGGCCGTGGCACCGGGCATCATCGACTGCCACAGTCACTCGGCCGTCCTCGGCAACGTCAACGAGTGCACCAACGCGATCACCGCGGAGGTGCGCATCGGCGACGTGATCAACTCCGAGAGCATCAACATCTACCGGCAGCTCGCCAGCGGCGCCACCGTCATGCACCTGCTGCACGGTTCGTGCAACGCGATCGGCGGACAGTGCGCGGTGATCCGCAACAAGTGGGGCCTGCCGCCGGACAAGCTGCTGTTCGCGGAGGCGCCCCCGACGATCAAGTTCGCGCTCGGCGAGAACCCGAAGCAATCGAATTTCGGGTTGGACCGCACGGGCCGCTACCCGCAGTCGCGCGCCGGCGTCGAGCAGACCATCGGCGACGGCTTCACCCGCGCGCGCGATTACCGCGCCGCCTTCGCCGACTACCGCGCCGGCAAGCGGGCGTTACCGCCGGCCCGCGACCTGCAGCTCGACGCGCTGGTCGATATCCTCGAGGGCAAGCGCTTCATCCATTCGCACTCCTACCGGCAGGACGAGATTCTCATGCTGATGCGCCTCGCCGCGCGCTTCGGCTTCCGGGTCAACACCTTCCAGCACGTGCTCGAGGGCTACAAGGTGGCCGACGAACTCGCGGCGCACGGCGCCAGCGCCAGCAGCTTCAGCGACTGGTGGGCGTACAAGTACGAGGTGATCGATGCGATTCCCTGGAACGGCTACGTGATGTGGGATCGCGGCGTGAACGTCTCCTACAACTCCGACAGCGACGAACTCGCGCGCCGGCTCAGCGCCGAGACGGCGAAGGCGGTCAAGTACGGGGGGGTGCCACCGGCGGAAGCGATCAAGTTCGTGACGATCAACCCCGCGCAGCAACTGCACATCGACAAGCAGGTGGGGTCGCTGGAGGTGGGCAAGGAGGCGGACTTCGCGATCTGGTCGGGCTCGCCGATCTCGCCGCAGTCGTACTGCGAGCAGACGTGGATCCAGGGACGCAAGTACTTCGACCGCGCCGAGGATCTCGCGGCGCGGCCGGCGCTGGCGACCGAGCGCGCCGCGTTGGTCGCCCACGCGCGCGCGGCCGCCAAGCCGGACTCCAGCGCCGGATCCGGGCTCGGGGGACGCCGATGGCCCCCCCGCTACCTCGCCGAGACCAACATGTCGGGCAACGCGTGCGGCGAGAACGACGACATGCCGTTTGCGAGCGAGGCGCTGGTGAAGTCGTGGCAGGCCGGGGAGGTGGTGCGATGACGATGCGAGTCGAACTCACGCCCGCCCACCGCGCGCGGCGCGTCACCCTGCTGCTCTGCGGCGTGGCCGCCATCGTCATGGCCGCGCCTGCCCCCGCGAAGACCCTCGCGCTCACCGGCGCGACAATCCACCCGGTGTCCGGCCCCGACATCCCCGGCGGCACCGTGCTCATCGACGGCGCCACCCTCACTGCGGTGGGCGCCAACGTGGCGATCCCGGCGGATGCGGATGTCGTCCGCCTCGACGGCAAGCACATCTACCCGGGCTGGGTGGCCGCGTGGACGACGCTCGGGATCAGCGAGATCAGCAGCGTGCTCGGCACCAACGACACGCGCGAGACCGGCACGGTGAATCCCAACGTCCGCACCGAGATCGAGTTCAACCCGGACAGCGACCTGCTGCCTGTCACCCGCGCCAACGGCGTCACGTCGGCCGCCGTGGTGCCGGACGGCGAGGGAGTCACCGGCACGTCCGCGATGATGCACCTGACCGGCTGGACGTTCGAGGACATGACGGTGCGCGCGCCGCTGGCGCTGCACGTGGCGTGGCCGAACATGACGCCGTCGCGCCGCTTCAACGAACGGCGCAGCGAGGAGCAGCAACGCAAGGAGCGCGACGCCGCGGTGGACGCGATCACCCGCACCTTCGACGAGGCGCGTGCCTACTGGAAGGCACGCGACGCCGAGGGCAGCGCCGGCATCCCGCGGCACGATCGCGACGTGAAGTGGGACGCCATGCACCTGGCGCTCCAGGGCGACATCCCGGTGGCGTTCGAGTGCGATGCCGCCAACCAGATCCGCGCCGTCCTGCGTTTCGTCGACGAGCAGAAGCTCCCGCGCGTGCTGCTCTACGGCGGAGCGGACGCGGTGTTGTTCGCCGACGACCTCAAGGCGCGCCACATCGGCGTGGTGCTCTCGGGCGTGGAGGCCCTGCCGCGTCACGGCTACGATGCCTACGACGCGGCGTACGCCCGGGCCGCCGGCCTCGTCGCGGCCGGCATCCCCTTCGCGATCTCCGACGGCGGCGGTGGCTTCAACGAACGCAATCTGCCCTACCAGGCCGGCCTTGCGGTGGCCTTCGGCCTCTCGCACGACGACGCGCTCAAGGCGATTACCCTGTGGCCGGCGCAACTGCTCGGCGTGGGCGACAAGCTCGGCTCGCTGGACGCCGGCAAGTTCGCCGACCTGCAGGTCACCGACGGTGACCCGCTGGAGATCACCACCCACGTCGAGCGCGTCTACATCAACGGCGTCGCGACGGACATGACCAACCGCCAGACGCGCCTCTTCGACAAGTACGACCACAGGCCCCGCGGGGCGAAGGCCCGCCCCCGGTAGAGCTGCGCCCGCCCGGGGCCATTGGTCCCGGCGCGGTCCCGCGGTCCGGCCGTGCGCGCCGGTCCGCAGGCCCGGCGGCATTCGGTACACTCCGCCCCGCCCGGCCGAGCACGGCCGAGGCGCCAGCGGAGCCCTCGAATCCATGACA
This sequence comes from Candidatus Eiseniibacteriota bacterium, assembly GCA_046590735.1. Taxonomy (GTDB): domain Bacteria; phylum Eisenbacteria; class RBG-16-71-46; order CAZEPH01; family CAZEPH01; genus JBKJUD01. The sequence goes on from JBKJUD010000246.1 coordinate 2,770, forward strand.
CCCGGCGCGGCCGTTCGCCGCCTGTCGCCCCTGCAGGACAAGTCGCTCTCGCGCATCTCGCGCTACACCGCGCGCTACCATCTGCCGGCCGCGATGCTCGAAGGCCTCGTCGCAGGCGCCTACACCCTCAACGACATCATCCTCCGCAAGAACTTCAACGCGGGCCCCGTGCTGATCACGCTGCTGGTGATGGCGCAGCCGGTGTCGCAGCTGCTGGCGATCGTCTGGGGCAGCGTGATGCAGGGCCGCGAGAAGCGGCCGTTCATCCTCGGCTTCGGCGGCTTCGGCCGGCTCACGCTCCTGATCGTCGCCGCCGCCACCACGCCGACGATGTTCTTCATCCCGATCGCGCTCGCGATCGCGCTGTCGGTGGCGATCGTCCCGGCGTTGAATTCGATCTACCAGACCAACTATCCCGACAAGGAGCGCGGCCGCGTCTTCGGCTGGGTGGTGGGCGGCACGTCCCTGATGACGATGGTCGCCTCGCTGGGCGCCGGCGCGCTGATGGACTGGAACCCGCAGTCCTTCCGGCTCATTTACCCGCTGGCCGGCGTGCTCGGTCTGGTGTCGGCGTCGCTGTTCTATCGCATCCGGCAGCGGCGCACGCTGCACTCGGCGCGCATCACGCGTGAGTTGCCGGGCGCGCGCGTGCCCTCCGGTACCGACGGCTATTTCGTCTGGGTCGGCCAGGCGCGCGCGTGGGGCCGCGACATCAGCGGCGCGCTGCGCAATCCGTTGCAGGGGGCGGCGACGGTGTTCCGCGAGAACCCCGCCTTCCTGCGCTTCGAGATCGGCTTCATGATCTACGGCATCGCGTGGATGATGATGCAGCCGGTGATCCCGATCTTCCTGGTCGACACCATCCACGTGCAATATCACCAGGTGGGGGTGGCGCGCGGGGTCGTCTACTTCACCACGATGGCGCTGTTCTCGCCGCTCGCCGGCCGCGCGCTGGACCGCTGGAACGCGGTCACGGTGGCCAGCCTGGGCTTCGCCGTGCTGGCGACGTTCCCGCTGGTGATGCTGCTCAGTCACGGGATTCACACGGTCTACGGCGCGTTCGCGTTGTACGGCGTGGGGATGGCGGGCGCCAACATGGCGTGGACGATGGGGCCGATTCTGTTCGCCGGCAAGCGCGACGCCGCCAGCTACATGGGCGTGCACGTCACGATGGTGGGAATCCGCGGGCTGCTCGGCAACCCACTCGGCTTGCTGTTGTTGCAAACCATCGGCGCGCGTGCGACCTTTGGGATCTGTGTCGCGCTGTTCGCCGTGTCGGTCGTGTACATGTGGCGGCTGCGGGGCGACGTCGCCTCCACCGCTGCCCCTCGTCCCGCGCTGGCTGTCCGATGAAGGAGTCGCCGATGCTGCATCCGATGATCCCCACCCTGGACGCCGACGCCGCCGCCGAACTCGTCTCACCCGACAGCCCTGCGCTGGCGAAAGCCGTCGCCTGCGCCTCCGGTGGCGTACTGTGGCGCATCCGCGGCGATGCCAAGGAAGTCTGCGTCATCCACCGCTCACGCTACGGCGACGAGTGGAACCTGCCCAAGGGCCATCTCGATCCCGGCGAGTCGTGGCAGGAAGCCGCGGTGCGCGAGGTGCTCGAGGAGACCTGCTGCCGCGGGCGCATCGTCGCCCTGGCCGGCGCCACCAGCTACATGGTGCACGGCGCGGCGAAGGTCGTGATCTACTGGAGCATGGAGTTGCTCGAGGAAGGCGCCTTCGTGGTCAACCCGGAAGTGGACGCGGTGGAGTGGTTGGCACCGGACGCGGCACGCGCGCGCCTGAGCCATGGCGCGGAGCGCGGAATGGTGGCGAATGTGTTCCCGGAGGTGAAGGAAGGGTAGGCAACCTTACTCCAACCCTGCATCCACCATCACCTCCTGCAGGCTCTCCCCTCTGCTCACCACCACCGCCGCCGCCAGGTCCCCGGTGACATTCAGCGTCGTCCGGCACATGTCGAGAAACCGGTCGACGCCCAGGATCATCCCGATCCCCTCGGCCGGCACGCCGATCATCCCGAGGATCATCATCACCACCGGGATGGAGCCCGCCGGCACGCCCGCCGTGCCGATCCCGCCGAGCACGCAGATCATCAGCACCAGCGCCTGCTGTCCCAGCGCCAGGTGCACGCCGTAGAACTGCGCGAGGAACAACACGGTCACGCCCTCGAACAGCGCGGTGCCGTTCTGGTTGGCGGTCGAGCCGATGGTCAGGACGAAGCGGCTCACGTGCGGTGGCAGATGCAGATTTTCCTCGGCCACCAGCAGCGCGGTTGGCAGCGTCGCGTTGCTCGACGCGGTGGAGAACGCGGTCAGCATCGCGGGCCGCACGCCGGCGAAGAAGCGCCGCGGACTCATCCCGCCGAGGAACTTCACGGTCAGCGAGTACACGCCGAACTGGTGGATCAGCAGCCCCAGCAACACCACCAGCACGTACATCCCGAGTTGCCGCAGCACGTCGTAGCCGAGGCGCGCGGTGAGCGTGAACAGCAACGCGGCGACGCACACCGGCGCAATCTGGATCACCATGCCGATCAGCGTCTGCACGACGTCGTACAGACCCTCGAGGGCGTCGCGCAGGCGGGAGGCGGCCTCGGTGCGGGTGACGGCGAGGCCGATGCCGAGGAACAGCGAGAAGAACATCACGGCGAGCATGTCGCCGCCCGCCATCGCCTTGATCGGGTTGTCGGGGACGATGCCGACGAGCAGCTCGAGGCCGCCCTTGGGCAGGTCGCCGGCCTTCGGCATCATCGAGGCGCCGGTGGCGGCGTTGCGGGCGAGCGTGGCGCGCAACTCCGGCGACAGGCCGCTGCCCGGCTGCAGCAGGTTGACCAGCACCAGCCCGATCACCACCGCGATGAACGAGATGCCGACCGTGTAGGCGAGCGTCTTGAGCCCGATGCGGCCGAGCGTGCGCATGTCGCCCAGGCCCACCACGCCCAGCGACAGCGCGGAGACGATCAGCGGGATCACCAGCATGAACAGCAGCCGCAGGAACACCTTCCCGATCGGGTCGGTGACGTGGCCGATGAACCAGGTGAGTTGCGGGGTGTCGCGCCAGAGGATGTGGCTGGCGATGCCGAGGAGCGCGCCGAGCACGAGGCCGACGAGCATCTGGAGGGAGAGGGAGGCTTTCATGGGACGGGAGTATGCGTCCGCGGCGGCGAAGCGCAACGGCAAAGCGGCGGCGACACGCGCCGCAGGGCCTCAGCCGCGCAGATCCACCCCGTGCTCCATCCATCCCTTGAGGCCGGTGAGCATCTGTTGCCAGCCGGCGCAATGCTCGAAGGCGCTGGCCAGATGCAGCGGCTCCACGCGCCAGCCGGATTCCTGCACGAGGACCGACGTGCTGCCGTCGTTCTCCGGCAGCAGGGTGATGGTGACCACGGTGCGCTCGTCGATCAGGGCCGCATTCCAGCGCAGCACGATGCGAGTGGCGTCGACGACCTCCAGGACCTCCACGCTCTCTTTGGGCGTGCCCGGCCACGACCACCAGACGCGGGCGCCGGAGACCAGCGGGCCGCTGGCGGTGGCGGTGAAGTAGGCGCACAGCGCCTGCGGGTCGACGAGCGCGTCGAACACTTCGGCCGGGGCCCGCTGGATGCGGGTGCGAACGGTGAAGGTGACGTCGAGATCAAGGGCCTCTGGCATGACAGGCCTCCGGGGTCGGGTGCGCGGGACTCGATGCGCACGATGCCTCGCATGCTGACACCCTCCGTCAGGGGCGTCAACGGATTGAGCCGCGCGCGGGGGGCGCGGGGATTGACGAACCGCCCACTGGCGCGGGATGGTGTGTGCCAAGGCTCCCCGACAGCATTCGTCCGCGTCCCTCAAGGAGGTCTGACCGATGATGCACGTCTCCCGCAGTGCCTTGCTCGTCACCGTCCTCGCCGCCGCGTTCGCGGCGCCGTGGGCCGTGGGCGCGGCCCGCAAGTCGCCCCCGCCGCCCACGGAGGAGGAGCGTCTCGCGCGCGGCGCCTACCTGGTGACCACGATGGGCTGCGGCGATTGCCACACGCCCGGCACGATGTATGGTTCGCCGGATCACGCCCGCACGCTTTCGGGCAGCGAGATCGGCTGGCAAGGGCCTTGGGGCGTGACCTATGCGCCGAACCTGACGCCCGACAAGGAAACCGGCACCGGCGCCTGGACGACGGAGCAACTGGTGCACACGATCCGCAGCGGCCAGCGTCCCGACGGCACGCAACTGCGCCCGCCGATGCCGTGGCCGAACCTGACGCAACTCACCGAAGCGGATGCGCGTGCGATCGCCGCGTATCTCCAGAGCCTGCCGGCGATCTCCCACAAGGTGCCGGCCGCGCTGGGCCCGGGCGAGACGGCGAGCAGCGGTTCGATCGTGGTGTTCCCGCCGCCGCCGGCGTGGGACGCGCAGCACTTGGGCGAGCCGGGGAGCGATCACTAGCCGATGCGCTACTTGTCGTCTTTTGCCGCCCGTACGGCCACGCTCGTCGCCGCGCTGGCCGTCGCCTCCACCATCGGTTGCGCTGCCCCGCGCACTGAAGGCGTCGCCTACGCGCCGTACGCCGGCCTCGCGTTGCACCCCGTCGCCAGCGGCCTCGCGCAACCGGTGCATGTCGCCGCCGCACAGGGCGACAGCGCGCGATTGTTCGTGGTCGAGCAGGGCGGCCGCATTCGTCTGGTCGTGCGCGACTCGTTGCGCGCCGAACCCTTCCTCGATCTCACCGATTCCGTGTCGAGCGGCGGCGAGCGCGGGCTGCTCAGCGTCGCCTTCCATCCCCGCTACGCGGAGAACGGCTACTTCTTCGTCGACTACACCGACGGCAACGGCGACACCCACATCGTGCGGTTCCAGCGCGGCGCCGATGCCGACCACGCCGATCCTGCCAGCGGCGTGCTGTTGCTGGCGATCGCACAGCCCTACTCCAATCACAACGGCGGCCATGTCGCGTTCGGACCGGACGGCTTTCTGTACGTCGGCATGGGCGACGGCGGCAGCGGCGGGGCCCCGCAGGGCAACGGCCAGAACCCACGCCGTCTGCTCGGCAAGCTGCTGCGTCTCGACGTCGACCACGGCGCGCCGTACGCGATTCCACCCGGCAACCCCTTCGCCCACGGCGCGGCGGGCCGCGCGGAGATCTGGGCGCTGGGCCTGCGCAACCCGTGGCGCTTCGCGTTCGATCCGCCCTCGGGCCTGCTCTACATCGCCGACGTCGGACAGAACAAGTGGGAGGAAATCGACGCCGCCCCCGCCGCGCGCGCCGGGGTCAACTACGGCTGGAATTTCACCGAGGGACTGCACGGCTATCACGGCGGCGCGCCCGGTGGCCTGACGGCGCCGATCGAGGAGTACGGGCACGACAGCGGATGCTCGATCACCGGCGGCGTGGTGTATCGCGGACACGATCTGCCCGCACTCAGCGGCCACTACGTGTACGGCGACTACTGCAACGGCGGGATCCGCAGCTTCCGCTACGATGGAACGGGCGTGCGCGACCGCCGCGTGTGGCAGGACATCGTGGTGCCGGGGTTGAGTTCGTTCGGCACCGACGCGCGCGGCGAGTTGTACACGGTGAGCCACAGCGGCGTGGTCTCGCGCGTGACGAACGCGGGGCGCTGAGCGCGCGCTACCGGCGCGTGACCAGTGCCTGCAACATTCGATGGAAGTGGTGCACGCCGACCTCGCGGGTCGGCGAGTAGCGGCCGCGCGTGTAGAACCGCGAGCGCACGCCGCACTGCACAGACTCCACCACCGCTTCGTCCTCGAGTTCCACCTCGTGCAATCCCTCGCCCGCGCTGCCCGCGCGCAACGACGCATCGCCGACGTACGAGAGAAACCGTACCCGCGTGCGATCCGGCGCCACCGGTTGCACCTGGTTGACCGACACGCCCCACGGATACACGTTCAGCATCGTGCCGGGAAACAGGAAGAAGTAGAAGGCGGCGATGCGCTGGCCGCTGTCGGGATGGCCGGCGGGGAGGTCGAAGGCGACCGCGCCTTCCTCGGCGATGCCCAGTTGCAGGCTGCCCCACGCAAACGTTTCGGTGCGATACGCGCCGTAGTCGAGCACCTGGTTGAGCGCCGCGTGGACGAAGGGAATGTGGAAGCCTTCGAGATAGTTGTCGCAGTAGAGCATCCAGTTGGCGGGGACGTCGTAGTCGCGCGAGGTGGCGGCGTCGAAGCGCAGCGCGTCGAGGTCGAGGAAACCGATGCGCGCGAGCACCGGCCGCACGACATCCTCCCACGCCATCGCCGGATCCGGCGAGGCGAACACGAACGGCCCGAGCGCCGCGTGCGGCACCTGCGGGAGATCGTCGCAGGGGCGCGGGAAGTCGCGCGCCGCCTCGAACTCCGGCATCGAGACGAACGCGCCGTCCAGCGCGAAGCGGCGGCCGTGATAGCGGCAGCGCATCCCGCGCACGGGCGCCGCCTCCTCGACCAGCACCGCGCCGCGATGCGTGCAGACGTTCGACAGCACGCGCACCGTGCCGGCCAGGTCGCGCGTGAGCACGCACGGCTCGTCCAACGCGCCGGGCAGCAGCACCCGCGGCGTTGCACCCTCGCCCGCGGGCAACTCGCCGGTGTGCGCGAGCATGTGCCAGGTGCGGGCCAGCACGCGCTCGCGCAGGCAGGCATACCACGCGGGGTCGGCGTACACCGGTGCGGGCAGCGTCTCGGCACGGGTGATGTCGGGATCGATGTGGAAGGTGTCGTCGGACATGGCGCGGGCTCCGGGGGCGCGGCGGCGGCGCTTGCGGGGCCGCGGAGTGCAGGGTAGCGTGGGCGGACACTGGCGGGAAGGGCTGCGGCGCGGGCCGCACGCGGCCGCCGGAGTGCTACGAGGCGCCGATGACCGATTGTCCGCTCGTGTTGCTCCATGGATTCCCGCTCGCTGGCGCGATGTGGGACGCGCAGGTCGCGGCGTTCGGCGCCCGGATGCCGGTGCGGGCGCCGGATCTCGTGGGCTTTGGCGCCGAACCGCCGGCCGGCGACGACGCCGCGCTCTCGCTCGCGGGCCAGGCCGCGCATGTGCTGGATCTTCTCGCCGACGACGGCGTCGAAGAGTTCGCGCTGTGCGGGCTGAGCATGGGCGGCTACGTCGCCTTCGAAGTCTGCCGGCAGGCGCCCTCGCGCGTGCGCGCGCTCGTGCTCACCAACACGCGCGCCACTGCGGACAACCCGGAGGCGGCCGGGGGGCGGGTCGCGCAGGCCGCGGCGGTGCGCAT
>JBKJUD010000329.1:0-2763 GCA_046590735.1 Candidatus Eiseniibacteriota bacterium
CGAACCCGAGCGGTCGATGACCATCACCAAGTCAAGGTCGATGCTCTGTGACGGGCAGCCGCCGGTCACGCCGAGCTCGACCGTCACCGGCGCGTCCACGCGCACGCGCGCCGGACCGGCCACTTTTGTCGTCCGGAACAGACACCGGTCTTCGGGCGAGGGCGGCTCGGGCGGGACGGCGTTCGGATCGAGGGCCCAGACATCGACCTGCTCGTGGTCGCCGTCGAGCACGAGCACGCGCCCCGTCGGGTCAACCGCCAGATCGACCGCCGCGCCGTCGGCCGATGCGTCGAACGCGGCGCGCAGCGTGCCTGCGTTGTCGTACGCCCAGATCCAACCGTCGGCGGTCAACGCAAACCAACGGTTGCCGCCGGGCTCGCCCGCAACCCGCAAGAGGCGGGTCGTGACCGGCCAGCGCGCCATCTCCGAGCCGTCAGGAGCGATGACCCGCAGCGCGGAGGCCGTGCGATCGGCCACGACGACGCGCCCGCCGCCGGTGGCCACGTCGACGATCACGCCGCCGAGGGGGGTGGTGGTCGCATTGCCGGCTGGGTCGATCCGGGCGAGAAGCGCTTGGCCGGCGTCGACCGCCACGAGGCCGTCGGTGGCCGCGGCGGCCAGGAGCCAGGCGCCTTGGCCCGGCGGCGTCCAAGCCCAGACCTGGGTACCGTCGGCGCGCACGCGCCGAATGTCCTCGCCCGTGGTCACGTAAACATCGCCGCCGTTCGCGTCGCCGGCAACGTCGGTCGGGCCTGGGACGCGCAGGTGGCGCTGCGGCGTGCCGTCGCTGCTCCAGACCTGGACCCGCGGCCAGTTGTCGAGCATGTAGATGGTCCCATCGCCCGCGGCTGCGATGCGGCGCGGGCCGTCCAGCTCGCCGACCGGGACCGCCACATCGCCCCAGAGAACCGGGGCGGCGATCCCAAGGTCGCTCCGATCGGGGAAGAATTGGACACCGCTCATAGCCGCCCGACCGTCTTGAACGGTGACGGCCAGCCCATTGGCCGGTCCAACCGCCATGCCGTAGCCGCCGTAAATGTACGGGCCTTGGGTGCGGACATCGAACGGCCCGCCCGGCACCGGCGTGACGACGAAGAGGCGGCGGACGGTGGTGAAGAAGAACCGGCCGGCGTCATCGGCCGCCACATCGATCGGGCCATCGTATTCGACGTTGCTCGAGTTGCGGTTGATGACATCCAGCTGCTGCCCATCGGCGGTGCAGATGATGACGCGTGTGGAGGGCGTGTCGGCGATGTAGACCCGGCCGTCACGGAAGTCGAGGCCGCGCGGACCGGCAAGGTCCAGTGGAACGTTGCCGCCGGCGCCCCAGACGCCCACGCTCGCCCCGTTCAGGTCGCGCACCACGATGCGGCGCCCGGCGGGATCGCTGAGGAACACCTTGCCGCCGCCGACCGCAACGCCGTGCAGCGCGCCGGTGCTGGGCCAGTCGGCCACCAGCGCACCGCTCACCGCATCGAAGACCTCGACGCGCTGGTTTCCCGTGTCGGTCACGTAGATGCGGCCGCCGTCGACGGCGACGTCGCTGGGCGCCATGAGTTCGCCCGGCGCGCTTCCCGGCCGGCCGATGAGGCGCAGCCCCGTACCGTCCGGCGCCAGCACATGCACCCGGCCTGCCCTTGTGTCGACCACGTACACCGTGCCGTCGTCCGCCACGTCGACGCCGGCGGCGGCCAGGAAGCGGCCGGGCATAGGCGGCATCGGCCGCGATGGCCAGCTGGCGATGCGCGTGTACGCTTCCGGCAGCGCGGCGTGGACGGCCGAACCGCCGCCTCCGACCACACACAGCACTGCCACGGCCGCGGCAACGGCAAAGGACATGCGGCCGACCCGGCCGCTGCTCGATCCGGTCATGGTAATCGTTCCCCCTTCGCCCGAAGCGCATCGGCCGCTGGCATACACCGCCGTCCGTGCACGAACGACCGCCGCGGCTTGCTCACATAGGATGGCTCGGGCCGTTGAAAGCGTAACACGCCGGGCCGGTCAAGTGATAGCGACAGAGTCGGCCGCCCAATCGGCGCGGGTCGGGCGTCGCGCGTCCGTGCATGGTACTGCGCGCGGCACCGTCACCGCGCCGCCGCCGCGTACCCTGTCAGCTCGACGTAGCCGCGGCCCGCGATCGGCCGACCCGCAGCGGTTCCGTCGACGGTGACGGCGCCTTCCCAGTAGCGAAAGCCGGTCGACAGTTCCTGGTCGGTCAACACCGGCCTTAGCCGGAGGTCATATCCCGCGCTCGGCACCGTCAAGCGCCAGCCGGATGGGTAGACCGCGGACGTGCGCGGGCTGGTCCAGCGGCCGGTCGGCGCGAGCGTGAACGCGGCGGCGTCCAGTGCCGTCACCCGCCCGCCGGCATCGACGAGGCTGCCGCTGGACTCGGCGGCCGGACGGCCCGCCGCGTCGCGGATCTGAAACGCCATCACGTCGCGGCCATCGTCGAGCTGCAGGCTCAGCCAGTCCCAGCCCACGCGGCCGTCCGCCAGCGCGCTCGTCGACCATTCATGGTCCATCCAGACGCCGCCGTCCACCGGATAGACGCCGTCCGTCGTCGTCACGACGCCGGTGGCGCCAAGACGGGTGAAGGAGTAGTAGTAGGATGCGTTGCCCGGTTCGGGCCCCTTGCGGCTCCACCCGTCCAGTCCGTGCCTGGCCACCGCTTTCACCGGCCGCACCGTGACGTCGACCGCCGCGCCGCCGCTGCTGGCGCGCAGCCGCACGCCCGCGGCCGCCGCGTGGCCGCCGCGCTGG
>JBKJUD010000087.1:0-3447 GCA_046590735.1 Candidatus Eiseniibacteriota bacterium
ATCGCGGCCCCGACGCCGACGGCTTTCACTTCGACGGACCCATCGGCTTCGGTCACCGGCGCCTGAAGGTGATCGACCTCGACGGCAGCCGTCAGCCGCTGCTCGCGACCGACGGCACGATCGCGCTCGTGTTCAACGGCGAGATCTACAACTACCGCGAGCTGCGGAGCGAACTGAGAGCCGCGGGCCACGTGTTCGTCACCAACGGCGACGGCGAAGTGCTGATCCACGGCTGGCGGCAATGGGGCGCGAAAATGCTCGACCGCCTCGCCGGCATGTTCGCGTTCGCGCTGTGGGACCGCAACAAGCGCACGCTGTTCCTCGCGCGCGATCACCTCGGCGTGAAGCCGCTGTACTACGCTTGGCACGACGGTGCCCTCGTCTTCGGCTCGGAGCTGAAATCGCTGCTGCCGTTTCCCGGCCTGCCGCGCGACCTGGATTTCGACGCGCTCGCGCTCTACCTCGAATGCCAGTACATCCCAGCGCCGTATAGCGTCTACAAGGCGGTGCGCAAACTCCCCGCCGGTCACTGGCTCGACGTCACCGAGGGCACGCTGACGACGGGCGCGTTCTGGCGGCCGTCCTACGTCCCCAAGCACACGTTCGACGCGAAGTCCGCCGTCGACGCGCTCGACGCGCAGCTCGCGCGCTCGATCGAGTCGATGCTGGTCGCCGACGTGCCGCTCGGCGCGTTCGTCAGCGGCGGTGTCGACTCCGGCGTGATCGCGGCGATGGCCACGCGGATCTCCGGACGGCCGCTCGACACGTTCAACCTGGGCTTCACCGGTCACGACGTCGGCAGCGAGCACGTCGAGGCCGCGCGCGTCGCGCAGCACGTGGGCAGCCGCCACCACTGCCTGATGCTGTCGCCCGACGAAGTGCTGCCCGCGCTCGATCGCTGGGTCGGCGTGTTCGACGAGCCCTTCGGCGATCAGGCCGCGCTGCCCACGATGCTGCTTGCCGAATACGCGCGCAAGACGGTCACCGTCGTGCTCACCGGTGAAGGCGCCGACGAAGTCTTCGGCGGCTACGGCAACTACGTGAAGCGGCTGCGCGAAGAGAAAGTGACGGCGGTGCTCGGCGCGCGCGGCTCGCCGCTGCCGTGGCTGTTGCGCCGACTGCCGCCGCGGCTCGCGCGCGACCGCATCGTCAAGGCCGCCGCCGAGCCGCGCTCACGGCGCTATGCGACGATTCCCAACATCTTCGACGGCCTGTTGCGCGGCGAATACTTCACCGCCGCGTTCCGCAATGCCGGCACCGCGCGCATCGTCGATCGCGCCGAAGCGTTCTACGACGAATGCGATTCGCAGGAATATCTCGACCACCTGCTCGACATCGACGCGCGGCTGTGGCTGCCCGACGATCTCCTTGCGAAAGTCGATCGCGCGACGATGGCCTTCTCGCTGGAAGCGCGCGTGCCTTACCTCGATCACGATATCTACGGCTGGTGCGCGCGGCTGCCGCCGCGATTCAAGATCCATGGCAACGCGCGCAAGGTGCTGCTGAAGCACCTCGCCGAGCGCTATCTTCCGCACGAGATTGTCCACCGACCGAAGCAGGGCTTCATGATGCCGCTCGAACGCTGGCTCGCGCGGGAGCTGCAGCCCGACATCGCCGCGGCGCTCGGGCCGAACGGCCTGCAGCGGCGCGGCCTCATTCGCCCCGAAGCGATCGAGCGGCTGCTGGCCGAGCATCGTTCGGGCCGCAAGAACCACGCGATGCGGCTGTGGGTGCTGCTGATCCTCGAGCGCTGGTTCGCGCAGTACGAGCCGGGCTTCGCGCTGTGAGCCCGCCGGGCCGTCCCAAGGGCGAACACCGGAATGCGAAGCATGAAGGTAATCCAGTGAACCGCTGGCGCAGCGTTCTGGCGCGTGCCGCCTATGCGCTGCTGCTGCGCGTACTGCTGCCCGCCTATGCGCTGCGCCTGTGGTGGCGCGGCGCGGCCGAGCCGATGTACCGGCATGCCCTCGGCGAGCGCTTCGGCCTGTATGGCACGCCACCGACCAGCGGCTGGGTCTGGGTGCATGCGGTGTCGCTCGGTGAAACGCCCGCCGCCAGCGCGCTGGTCGACGCGCTGCGCGCCGCCCGGCCCGGCCTGCGGTTGTTGCTCACACACGGCACCGCCACGGGCCGCGAGGCCGGCGCCGCGTTGCTGCGCGACGGCGACATGCAGGTCTGGCTGCCGTACGACACAGCGGGTTCCGTGCGCCGCTTCCTGCACCAGTTCCGCCCGGCGGTCGGCGTGCTGATGGAGACCGAGGTCTGGCCGCAGTTGCTGTTCGCTGCGCGGGTCGCTGGCGTGCCGATGGTGCTGGCGAATGCGCGGCTGAGCGTGAAGAGCTTCCGCCAGGGCGAGCGCCTTGCTGCGCTGATGCGACCGGCCGCGCAGAGCCTGACCTGCGTGCTGGCGCAGACCGAGGCCGACGCGCAGCGCCTGCGCGACTCGGGCGCGTCGCACGTGAGCGTCTGCGGCAACCTCAAGTACGACCTCGCACCGCCCGCCGAGCAACTCGCGCAAGGCCGGCAGTGGCATGCCCGCATCGGCCGGCCGGTCGTGCTCGCCGCGATCACGCGCGAGGGCGAAGAGGCGCTGTTGCTGGCTGCGTGGACGCAGGCCGTGTCGAACCTGCCCGAGCCGAGGCCGCTGCTGCTGATCGTGCCGCGCCACCCGCAGCGCTTCGACGACGTGGCAGCGCTGGTGCGAGCCAACGGCTTCACGCTCGCGCGACGCAGCCAGTGGCTGGCCGAGCCCGAGGCCGACGCGCTGCACGCCCAGGTCTGGCTCGGCGACTCGCTGCGCGAGATGGCGCTGTACTACGCCTGCGCCGACGTGGCGCTGCTCGGCGGCAGCTTCGCACCGCTGGGGGGCCACAACCTCATCGAAGCGGCGGCCTGCGGCTGCCCGCTGGTGATGGGGCCGAGCACCTTCAACTTCACCGAGGCGGCGCGGCTGTCGCTCGCGGCGGGCGCCTCGGTGCAGGTGGCCGACATGGCCGAAGGCGTGGCGGTCGCGGTCGGGTGGCTCGCCCGGCCCGATGAGCTGTCGCAGCGCGCCCGCAGCGCGCTCGGTTTCGCAGCCGAGCACCGAGGCGCAGCGCAGCGCATGGCGCTTCGGATCACGGCGTTGCTGGCGGCCCGGTGAGCCGGCTTGTGCTTCGCCAGGGCTGAAGTAAGAGCAGCACAGAACGCCGCTAAACGCTTGACTTAGACCTTGCTCTCATTCGCCAACCCGCACCACGAGTTCGCGGCCGAACTTTAGGCGAGCAACTTCGCAAGCCATTTCGGTGATTCGTTCGATCTGGGCCTTGCTGACATTTGTTCCGACATACCAGCCTGACTTGAGCTTCGCCGAATGTTCTAGAGCTAAGTCGGGTCGACCTGGGTACAGTTCTTCCGGCGAACGAGCGACGTACCTTCGGGTTCTTCCGTGTTTTGGGCGGGCAGCGA
>JBKJUD010000310.1:0-4514 GCA_046590735.1 Candidatus Eiseniibacteriota bacterium
CTACATCATGGGCGGCGTGCGCGTTGAGGCGGACACCACCGCCACCACCGTCCCTGGCCTGTTCGCCGCGGGCGAGGCGGCGGCTGGGTTGCACGGCGCCAATCGCCTGGGCGGCAACTCGCTCTCTGACCTGCTGGTCTTCGGCCGCCGCGCCGGCGAGCACGCGGCGCAGTACGCCAAGTCCGCGCCCGCCGGCCTCACCATCAGCGACGGCGACATCGCCGAGCAGCAGGCCGCGATGCTGGCGCCGTTCACGCGCGCCGGCGGCGAGTCGCCGTACGCGGTGCATCGCGACCTCCAGCAGTGCATGAACGACAACGTCGGCATCTTCCGCACGCAGGACGTGATGGAGAAGGGCCTCGAGACGCTGCAGACGCTCACGCAGCGCGCCGCGGCGGTCTCGGTGACCGGGTCGCGGGTGTACAACCCGGGCTGGCACCTCGCGCGCGACCTGCGGCACATGCTGATGACGTCCGAAGCGATCGTCCGCTCGGCTCTCCTGCGCCGCGAAAGCCGCGGCGGCCACGCGCGGCTCGACTTCCCCGATCCCAGCCCCGAGTTTTCGGCTCTCAATCACTGTGTCGTGCAGGACGGCGACGCGATGAAGGTGTCGGCCACGCCGATCCCGCAGATGCCGGCGGAACTCAAGGCCCTGTTCGACGCGTCCCAGAAGGAGATGGCGAAATGACCGGGGGCACTCGCGATGCGGTTCTCCGCGTGTACCGCGGCGACAGCACCGGCGGCGAGACCGTCGCGTACACCGTGCCGATCGAGACCGGCATGGTGGTGCTCGACGCCATCCACTGGATCCAGGCCAACGGCGCACCGGACCTCGCCGTGCGCTGGAACTGCAAGGCCGCCAAGTGCGGCTCGTGCAGCGCCGAGGTCAACGGCAAGCCCGCGCTGATGTGCAAGACGCGCATGGATCATTTCGCGCCGGGCGAGACGATTACCGTCATGCCGCTGAAGACCTTTCCGCTGATCAAGGACCTGGTCACCGACGTCTCGTGGAACTACGAGGTCAACAAGTCCATCCGCGGTTTCACCCCGCGCACCGACGCCAACTGGATCTTCTTCCAGGACGAGACCGACCGCGTGCAGGAATTCCGCAAGTGCATCGAGTGCTTCCTGTGCCAGGACGTCTGCCACGTGTTGCGCTCGCACGAGGAGAAGGACCGCTTCGCCGGCCCTCGCTTCTTCGTCCGCAGCGCCGGCCTCGAGATGCACCCGATGGACGGCGGCGACCGCTTGGCCGATCTGCGCGACACCGGCGGCCTCGGCCTGTGCAACATCACCAAGTGCTGCACCGAGGTCTGCCCCGAGAGCATTCACATCACCGACAACGCGATCATCCCGCTCAAGGAGCGCGTCGCCGACCGCTACTACGACCCGATCAAGATGGTGTGGCGGGCGATTACCGGCGGCGGCGGGAAGAAAGACGCGCAGCAGGTGTAACGCCTCACCGATCCTGCCGGAACACCTCCCCGCCCTTCATCACGAACACCGGGTGTTCGAGCGTCGTGATATCGGCGAGCGGATTGCCGGTGACCGCGATCACGTCGGCGTAGCGGCCCGGCGCCAGGCGGCCGACCTTGTCGCTCCAGCCGAGCAGGTCGGCGGCGTTGACGGTGGCGGCGCGGATCGCCTGCATCGGGGTCAGCCCGGACTCGGTGAGGATCTTGAACTCGCGGCCCTGCGTGCCGTGCGGGAAGACGCCGGCGTCGGTGCCGAAGGCGTACTTGACGCCGCCCTGCACCGCGAGGCGGAAATTGTCGCGGGCCTGGTGGCCGAGCGCACGCGCCTTCTCGAGAATGCGCTCCGGGTATCCCAGCTTGCCGTATTCGGCGACCACGTAGTCGACGACGTAGAGCGTCGGGACATCGTAGGTGCCGTGCTTTTTCATCAGCGTGATGCCTTCGGCATCGACCAGCGTGCAGTGTTCGATGGAAGCGACGCCGGCGCGCGTCGCGCGCTTGATGCCCTCGGCGCCGTGCGCGTGCGCGGCGACCTTGCGGCCGTACATCGCTGCCTCGTCCACCACCGCGCGCATCTCCGCCTCGCTGTACTGCGGCGCGCCCACCGACTCCTCCTCGCTGAGCACGCCGGCGGTGGCGATCATCTTGATGACATCGGCGCCGTTCTTGATCTCGGTGCGGACCAGCTTGCGAATTTCGTCGGGCCCATCGGCGACGCCGGTGAAGCCGTGCATGTCGAGATACGGCGTGAACCCGCTGAGATCGTTGTGGCCGCCGGTCGAGCCCACCGCGAGCGTCGCGCACAGCATGCGCGGGCCGGGAATCTCGCCGCGATCGATGGCGTGGTGCAGGGCGACGTCGATGTACTCGTCGGCGCCGAGGTCGCGGATGGTGGTGAAGCCGGCGTCCAGCGTGCGGCGCGCGTTGACGTGTGCGGTGATTGCCATGTCGATGGGCGAGCGGCGGAAGATGCGTTCGTAGAACGGGCCCGGCCCGTGCGAGAGGTGCGTGTGACAGTCGATGAGGCCGGGCAGCAGCGTGACGTCGCCGAGGTCGATCGTGGTGGCGCCTGCCGGCACGCTCGCCGAGGCGCCGGCGCCGACGATGCGGTCGCCGGTGATGACCACGACGCCGGGGGTGAGGACCGCGTCGCTCACGCCATCGATCATGCGCGCGGCGCGCACGACGACGGAGGTCGGCGCGTCCGCCGCGCGCGCGCGCGCGGCCGGGCACAACAGCGCTACTGCCACCACGCATCCCCACACCGTTCGCTTCATCGGGTCTCCTCCGGCGATTCGTTGCGCCACGCTCTCACGACGTGCACCGCGCCAAAGCCGAAGACGATGGCGAGCGCGGGCACCAGGATCCACATCGGGAAGTGCACGAGGCGTCCCAGCACGGCCAGGACGAAATAGTAGGGCAGGCAGCCCAGGCCAATGGCCAGCGCGAACCGCCATAACGGGAAGCCGCTGGCTGCGGCGATCAGGCGCAGCGGTCCGGCGCTCAGCGGCGTCGCGTAGACGACCAGCAGCGCAGCGGTGGTCGCGGTCGTCGCCGTGCCCACGCTCCGCTCGATGCGCCGCCGCAGCCGCGCCAACGCTCCCTTGCGCGCCGGCCAACGCCGCAGCAGCCAGCGCACGATGCCGTACTGCGCCACCGACCCCAGCGTGGTCCCCGCCGCGCCCACTGCCGCGACCACCAGCGGCGGATGCACGTTACCCAGCGCCGCGACGTACAGCGATGAGGCCATCGGCAGCACCAGCGCGTCCACGAACAACACGCTCCCGTACACCCACAGGCTGCGCGCCCACGGCACCAGCAGGCCTGTGTCCGTGGTGAACGGCGGCGTCACGCGCGCGCGATGACCTTCAGCTCGACGGCGATCGGCGTCGGCAGAGCACTCACCGCCACCGTGGTGCGCGACGGCGCGTTCTCGCCGAAATATTCCGCATACACGCGATTGAACGCCGCGAAGTCCCGCTCCATGTCGATGAGAAACGCCGTCACGTCGAACACGTCGCCGAGCGTCGCGCCGGCTTCCGCGAGCACGGCGCGAATGTTCTCGATCGTCGCCCGCGTCTGCTGTTCGACGTCATAGTCCAACGGCGCGCCCAGCGCATCGCGCACCGGGCCACCGGGAATCTCGTTCGTCGCGGGATCGCGCGGTCCCATGCCGCTCACGAACAACAACTCGCCCACGCGTCTCGCGTGCGGGTACGGGCCGACGGGGCTCGGGGCATTGCGGGTGCTCACGGCGCTTGGTCGCGACATGTCGCGAGGGGACCGGGACTCCTGCGGGGAGTGGGTGTTCACACTCCCCTCCGGAGTCCCGGTCCCCTCGCTCGCGCCGACGGCATGGGCGGGAGCACGCGCAGCGGCACCGGGCCGTGGGGCCGCCTGCGACGCGAGCGGGGGGGCGGAGGGCCCAGAGGGGAGTGTGAACTCCCACTCCCCGTCAGGCCCCCCGCCCCCCCGCGGCGAGTCACCGGACGGTCCCCCGAGTACGTTCCGCTCGCCCAAGTACACTTCGACATCTTCCTCGTCGAACTCGAGCCGCGCCGCCGGCGTGTCGGTGGGCGTGAGACCGACGATGGCTGCGCCGGTGCCCCAGATCGCCTGGTAGTCGTGGACGACGCCTCGGTAGTCGTTGTGTTGGCCCATGAGCGCGGCGAGCCACCAGATCGCCTTGAGCCGCTGGTCGCCGTTGGCCTGGGCGCTGAATTCGCGAGCGAGTTGCGACACATCTTCGAGCCGGCCTTCTCCCAGCAACTCGAGCAGCTTGCGATTCCACTCATCGTCCTTGAGGGAGTTGATGCGGTCGTCGGCGGGGTCGATCTCGTGGGTGAACAGGCGGTTGGAGAGGGCGGTGACGGCGATGGCGATGGCGCGCTTGCCGGTCGCCCGCACGGCGTCGCGGGCGGCCTTGCCCCAGATCAGCGTCTCGGAGCGGTCCGCGTACATGTTGCACGAGACCACGCTCGCCGGCAGGCGATTGCCCGGGTTGAGCAGCGTGAGCGCGACGACGGTGCCGGTGTCGAT
>JBKJUD010000428.1:0-2894 GCA_046590735.1 Candidatus Eiseniibacteriota bacterium
CGGGCCGCCGAGTCCCTCCCGCTGCCCGGAGGGCGGTGGTAAACTCGCGCCACGCGAGGGCCGGCGGACACGTGCGCATCGCCGGGGCCACCGGATCAGGCGGGGTGAGCGCCACCGCGCCGAACGCCTGACGACGCGACGCGAGCGCCTCGCGCAGCCAGTCCACCGCGGCGCGGTGCTCGGACCGTCCCTGCGCCCGGCGCAGCCCTCGGACCAGCAGGACGAAGCTCAGCGTGCCGACCAGGAGGGCGAGCGCCCAAGAGACGGGATGGGTTGCGGGGAGGGTCACGGAAGGCAGTGTATGCCGCCGCCGGGCGCGGTGTCGCGGGTGGGCTGGAGTGCACGATTCGGGGCGCGCGCACTATGCACGGTGCGTCGCGCGACGGGGGATGCAGAACGCACAACGCCGGAGGCGAGTGATCGCCCCCGGCGCCATGTCGAGCCATTTCGGTGAATCTGCTGCGGTGGTGCTTTGAGGCGGGACGGCCCTTCCGCTGCTCCCCAGTAACGGTCAGGCGGAAACCGAAGTTCCACGCATCCCACCTCAATCTCAAGGAGTCACAGGGCCCGGACCAGGAGCTGCCTCGCTGCTCCCCAGTAACGAGATAAGCTCTTCTGACCCGGTTACCTGTGTCACTCTTCGCAGGGGTACTTTGCAACCGTCGTGCCAGAAGAGCCTGGGGGTCGCGATTGAGCCGGGCGGTGAGTCTTTGCAAGGACTTACGTCGGGGAGATACATGTAGTCTATACGGATACATATGTTATTTTAGTCTCTTGTTAAACTACACTTAATGCCCTAGCTTCATACGAGTGTGTTCTATCTATATATTTCATATAGACATCAATACAAGCAGTGCGTCTGCTTTAGTTGTCAGTACAGTAATTAATGATGTAATTTCTATCGATACTATACAGTCTCCAAAACGGCGACATTTTGACTTGCTGTTCAAGCCCATTGTAGAGAGTGCCGAGGATCACCCCGCAAGATGCAGGACGGACCGGAACGCCGCAGCGCATTGCGCGCCTGCCTGTTCCGGTCCGTCTGAGTTCGAACGAATGAGCCGGCGGGAGCCGGCGGCCGCCTAGAGGTAGCCGAGGCCGCGGAGCCGCTCCTTGATCTTCTCTTCCTCTTCCTCGGAGTACACCTGCTCGTCGTCGTCCATCACGCCGTAGGAGACCGGGATGTAGCCGAGCTCCTCGAGGCGTGTGATGACCTGCTCGGCCGACTCCTCGGGCGAGGTCTGGTCGGTGTGGAGGTGCACCTCGGGGTTGAGCGGCGCCTGGTACTCGGTGTGCACGCCAGGGATGTCGTTGACGATGCCCTTGTCCCCCTTGGCGTAGAGACCCTTGGGGTCGCGCTCCTTGCAGGTGGCGGTGGGCGCGTCGACGAACACCTCGACGAAGTTCTCCGCGAAGTCGCGGGCGCGGTCGCGGTAGTCGCGCATCGGGGCGACGGCGGCGATGATCACGCAGACGCCGTGGCGCGAGATCAGCTTGCCCACCCAGCCCAGGCGCATGGTGTTCAGGTCCATCGCATCCGGACCGTACTTGAGGTCCGGCGAGATGCGGGCGCGCCACTCGTCGGCGTCCAGGTTCTCGACCTTCAGGCCGCGCGCCAGAAGCTTCTCCTCGACGACCTTGGCGACCGTCGATTTGCCGGACGCCGGCACACCAGTGAACCACATCACGCAACCGCGTGCTTCCTCAGACATCTTTCCTCCTCATGCAGATAGGCGATCACGAATCCTGCTCACTTCTCACGGGGCGCAGCGCGCTCGCGTTGCCGGGCGCGCCGCATTCCCCTCGAACCCGGGGGCCGGACCTACGAGCCGACCACCTTGCCTTCCATGTCCGCGGGCACCGGCACGCCGAGCAGCGTCAGCATCGTCGGCGCGCCGTCGAGCACGCGCAGGCCGTCGAGACGCGTGCCACCGGTGTGTTGCGGCGATTTGACGATGCAGATGCCGTCGTAGTCGTGCACCGAGTCGTCCGGGCCGATCTCGGTCTCGAACGAATAGATGCCCTCGTTGCCCATGTCCTGCGTGACGCGCCAGAGCAGATCGCCGAAGTACACGAACAGATCCGGCGGCACGCCGACGATCTGGTCGTCGGTCATGTTGTACAGGTCGTGCGGGGTCAGCGCGCGAGTCTTCATCGGCTGGCCGAGGTCATCCGGAATCGCCTCGAGCTTCCGCGCCAACTCGTCCCGCTCCTTCTCGAAGTCCGCCGGGTCGATGATGCCCTCGGGCTCGCGGCCCTTCACGTTGAAGAACACGCGGGCATAGTAGCCGCCCCACGCCCACGCCTTGGTCTTCGACCAGTCGACGTTCTTCTCGTCGAAGCGGGTCTTGCCGGCCAGCGGCTCCTTGAGCGCGAGGTACCCGTTCTGGTAGAGCCAATCGTTGAGGCAGATGCAGCCGTCCATGCGCTTGCTGCCGTGGTCAGACACCACCATGATCGACGTCTCGTTCTCATCGACCGTCGCCAGCAGGTCCGCCAGCCAGCCGTCGATCTTCACGTAGTAGTCGTGGACCGACTGCTCGAAAGGGTTACCCTTCTCGTACTTCCGGTGCGTCGGGTCGATGTACTTCCAGAAGGCGTGGTGGATGCGGTCGGTGCCCATCTCCACCATCATGAAGAAGTCCCATGGCTTGGTGGTGGCGAGGTGGTGGGCGACCGTGAAGCGCTTCTCGGTCATCTCGAAGATCTGCTCGAGCAGCCACTGCTTGTTCTCGGTACGGAAATCCTTGCAGTCGAGCATGTACTCGCCGTCGACCAGGGCTTCGATCTCCGCCTTGAGCGCCTGCGGGTAGGTGTAGTCGACGCTGGTGTCCGGCGTGAGAAAGCAAGTGATCATGTGCCCGTTGATCGGCTTGGGCGGATAGGTCTGCGGC
>JBKJUD010000435.1:0-5894 GCA_046590735.1 Candidatus Eiseniibacteriota bacterium
GTTCGAGCGCGGCTTCACCGTCGGCCACTACCAGGCCGACCGCGCGCGCCACCGGAGCCTGGTGACCTGCGCCACCCCCATCCTCGGCCCGCGGGGTGAGAACTGGGGCGCGGTGACGGTCATCCTGAGCGAGCAGTGGCTGACCGAGTTGCTCGAGCGCTCGCCGCTCGTCGAGGGCGCAGCCCTGCTGCTCACCGACGAGCAGGGCACGGTGATCGTGCGCGCCCCCAACGGCGCCCAGTGGACCGGGCGCTCCGTGGAGGGAACGAAGCTGCACCAGGCGATGCGCGCCGACGACCACACCGTCGTGGCCAGCGACGGGATCGACAAGGTGCAGCGCCGGTACGTCTTCGCGACCTTTGGGACCGGGGGCACGCGCGTCCATGTGGCGTACGGCATCCCGGTGGACACGGTCCTCGCCAACGAGCGCGCCGCGCGCACGCGCAACATCGTCGTGCTGGTGGTCCTGGTGCTGGCCACCGCCCTCGCCGCGTGGTTCTGGGGCAGCGCGCTAATCGTGGCGCCGGTCCGCGACATCTCGCGCGTGGCGCGGTCGCTGCGGGCGGGCGACTTTGCGGTGCGCGCCGGAATCCACGGACGAGGCGAGCTCGGGCAGCTGAGTCGCCTGATCGACGACATGGCCACCCACGTCGAGCAGAGCATCGGCGAGCGCGACGCGATGGTCACCGAGCGCGATGGCGTGGTCGCCGCGCTGCGGCGCAGCGAAGAGCATTTCCGGCTGCTGGTCGACGCGGTGCGCGACTACGCCATCTGCATGCTCGATCCCTCGGGCCTGGTGGTGAGCTGGAACGCCGGCGCCACGCGCATCACCGGATTCAGCTCCGAGGAGAGCATCGGACAACCGTTCTCGCGCATCTTCCCGCAGCCCGAGGTCGCGCGCGGCCTGCCCGACGCCACCCTCGCGCGCGCGGCCGAGGAGGGCTCTCTGACGCTCGAAGGCTGGCGGTGCCGCAAGGACGGGACGCAGTTCTTCGCCCACGATGTATTCACCGCAGTCTGCGCGGCCGACGGCGAGCTGACCGGATTTTCGCTGATCACGCAGGACATTACCGCGCTGCGGGCCGCCTCGCAGGCGCGCGACGCCGCCGAGGCGAAGCTGCGCGCCGCCAACGAG
This sequence comes from Candidatus Eiseniibacteriota bacterium, assembly GCA_046590735.1. Classification (GTDB taxonomy): domain Bacteria; phylum Eisenbacteria; class RBG-16-71-46; order CAZEPH01; family CAZEPH01; genus JBKJUD01. The sequence goes on from JBKJUD010000435.1 coordinate 1,136, forward strand.
ACGCTGGAGCACTCGGTGGCCGAACTCGAGGGGCACGTGCACGAGATCGGCCTGCTCAACGAGCTGAGCGACCGCCTGCAGGCCAGCAACGATGTCGCCGAGGTCGCGGCTGCCACCACGCGCACCTGCAGCGCGCTGTTCGCCGGCAGCTCGGGCACGCTGTACCAGCTCGACGCCTCGCACAGGACGGCTGCAGTGGCCGCGTCCTGGGGCGGGTACCCGGACGTATCGATGCTGGCGGATGACTGCTGGGCCCTGCGCGGCGGCACGCACTCGTTTTACATCGAGGGCAAGAACGCCCTGCCGCCCTGCCCGCATGCCGAGACGCACGGGTATGCGCGCACCATGTGCGTGCGGCTCGCCGCCCGGGAGGAAGTGCTCGGCGTCCTGCACATCGCCTTCCCGGCGGTGGCCGCGGGGAACAAGCGGGAGGAGTCGCGGCGGATCCAGGCGGACATGCGGCTGGCCGAGGCAGTGTCGAAGCAGGTCGGGCTGGCGCTGGCCAACATCCGCCTGAAGGACAGCTTGCGCGGCCAGGCCCTGCGCGACCCCCTGACCGACCTGTTCAACCGGCGCTACATGGAGGAGACGCTCGAGCGCGAAGTGTCGCGGTCGCTGCGCAAGGGCACGCCGCTGGCGGTGATCATGCTCGATCTCGACAACTTCAAGAGCTACAACGACGAGCACGGCCACCAGGCTGGGGACTCCGTCCTGCGCGAGGTGGCGACGTTCCTGCAGGCACATGTGCGCGGCGAGGACGTCGCGTGCCGCTACGGCGGCGAGGAGTTCACGCTGATCCTGCCGGGCGCCTCGCGGCAGGCAGCGGAGCAGCGCGCGCGGCAAATTCTGCGCGGCCTGCGCCAGTTGCCGGTGCGCAGTGGGGCGCAGATGCTGCCCAGCGTGACGGCGTCGCTGGGCGTGGCGGTGTTCCCGGACAACGGCGTCTCGGCGAGCGTGCTGGTGCAGGCGGCCGACGCCGCGCTGTACCAGGCCAAGAGCGCCGGCCGCGATTGCGTGGCGCTGGCGACCCCCGGGGGCTCGCACGTCGCCTAGCCCGGCGGCCTACCAGGGAATCGGCGCGCGGTCGCGGAAGAAGCCACCGTTGGGGCCGTCGGCCGGCAGCGTGGCGAGCCAGAGGATCGTGTCGGCGCCCTCGGCCGGCGTGCGTTCCGCGTTGTCGCCGCCCATGCGCGTGCGCACCCATCCGGGACATAGCGCGTTGGCCTTCACGTCACCGGTGAGCTCGCGCGCCAGCCGCACGGTGACAGCGTTGAGCGCCGCCTTGGAGATCGCGTAGGGCGCCGTGCACTCCAGGCCCTCGCCGAAGGAGCCGCACCCGCTCGACACATTCACCACGCGCCCGTATCCCGCGGCGAGCATCGCAGGGACGAAGGCGCGCGCCGTCCACACCGCGCCGAGCGTATTGATGGCGAAGCCTTCGTGGAACGCGGCGGCGTCCGCGTCGAGGATGTTGCCTTCCGGGTAGACGCCGGCGTTGTTCACGAGCACCTCGACGTGCACGTCGTCCGCGCGCAACCGGGCCGCGCACGCCTGCACGCTGGCCTCGTCGCCGACATCCATCTGCTCCGCGCGCACCGCGCATCCCTCGGACGCAAGCGCCGCCGCCGCCTCTTCCCCGAGCCGCCCGTCGCGCGCGGTCAGGACGACTGCAAACCCATGCTGCGCGAGTTGCCGGCACGTCTCCAGCCCGATCCCGCGATTCCCCCCCGTCACCACCGCCGTGCGCGCCATCCGTCCTCCGTGAATGCAGTGCGGGCGCCGGCAGCATCGCCAGCGCCCGCGTGACCTGTGCCCTGTCGGGAATCGCCGCGGCTAGGCCGCCTCGCGCCGGTGCCCCTCGAGGATCTTGTTCATCGGCCGGCTGATCAGGAACAGCACCACGCCCGCCGCCACGCCAATCGCCGTCATCAGCCCGAAGAACTGCTGGTGCGGCATCTTCTCCCAGAACGTGCCGAGGAACCCGGTCATGTAGTTGCCGATGAAGTTGGCGAGGAACCACACGCCCATCATCATCGAGACGATGCGCGCCGGCGCCACCTTGGTCACGAACGACAACCCGATCGGCGAGAGATACAACTCGCCGATGGTGAAGACCAGCGTCGAGCCGAGCAGCCAGAGCACGCTGCGCTGCACGTCGGGCGACTGCCCGGTGGACGCAAGGATCATCACGATGAAGCCCAGGCCGAGCATCGTCGAACCGATCGCCATCTTGGTGAGGCTGGCCGGCTCCTTGCCGCGCAACGCCTGGCGGCCCCACACCCACGTCAGGATCGGGGTGATGAAGAAGATCATGAACGGGTTGAACGCCTGGTACCAGGTCGATGGGATGGTGAGGCCCGCGAACTGCCAGCGCGTGTTCTGATCCGCCCAGAGTTGCATGGTGTTGCCCTGCTGCTCGTAGACGGCCCAGAACGAGGCGACGATCAGACACGACACCGCGATGATGATGACCCGCGAGCGTTCGTGCCCCGGCAGCCGCGCGATCCAGGTGATGATGGTGACGAGTATCACCGCGCCGAGGATCGCCGGGACGATCTTGGGCAGCGTCAGCATGAACAGCAGCGCGGCGATGCCCAGTGGAACCGCTACGATGTACGCGACGACCGGTCCCCACGCCGCGGCGCCGCTGGAGGCCTCGCGGCCGCCGGCGGATTCCGTCGAGAGGTACTTCTGCCCGCCCAGGTAGATCAGCAACCCGAGCACCATCCCCACCCCGGCCGCGCCGAAGCCCCAATGCCAGCCGACCTTCTGCCCGAGCGTGCCGCAGATCAGCGGCGAGAGGAACGCGCCGATGTTGATGCCGACGTAGAAGATCGAGAACGCGCGGTCCCGGCGGGCGTCGCCCTGCGCGTAGAGCAGCCCGACCTGCGTCGAGATGTTCGGCTTGAAGCAGCCGTTGCCGAGGATCAGGAACATCAGCGCCGGGAAGAACAGGCTGTGCACGGCCATCAGGAAGTGGCCGATGGCCATCAGCACGCCGCCGATGATCACGGTGCGCCGCTGGCCGAGCACGCGGTCAGCGAGCAGGCCGCCGAAGAACGGCGTGAAGTAGACGAAGCCGGTGTAGAGCCCGTAGATCTGCGAGGAGAGCGGCTGGATACCGAGCGGCCCGAAGGCGCTCTCCAGCGCGTGCTTGATGGCGTTGAACCCGAGGACCTCCTGGCCGACATCCGGCTGGATGAACAGGAAGTTCACCATGTACAGCACGAGCAGCGAGCGCATGCCGTAGTAGGAGAAGCGCTCCCACATCTCGGTGAAGAACAGCACGAACAGGCCCACCGGGTGACCGAGGAACGTTCGCTGTTCCGATACCGGGATCATGCCCCGGGGGGTTGCGGGCGCCGCGTGTGCCATCGCCGGTCTCCTGATAATCGCGTCGAGGGAAGTCTCAGGCATTGCGGCGGGACCGTAGCACGGCCGCGGCGGGTTGGCGAGAAGGACGACGGCAGCGGCGGAGGACGCCGGGCGGGCCACCGGACCGGAGGGGGGCCGGGGGCGTCGGCGGCGAGCCGAGTCGCACCTCGTCGCGGGGTTCGAGATCGATCGTGTCGTCCCTCAGTGCCTGACGACCGACGACCAGCCCGGCGCGGGCGAACTCCTCTGACGCTGCAGCAAGCGTACGGACACATTGACACGGACCGGGGAGCCGCACATCCTTCCATGTGGACAACGAGGCGATCGGCCCTCTGGAGCGAGCAGCCACATGATCGGACAGGGTCCTTGCTGGAGCCGAGCCTCCGCCGCCGCCGCCGTCGCCGTCGCACTGTCGTTGGGAAGTGCAGGTCAGGGCTGGCCTGAAAGTCTGCCTACCAACATGCCGCTCCCTGCCCAATGGGCCGCAGGTGCCCCCGCGCAGGAGTCCGAATCCGGCGCCGCGCCCGTGCGCTTGACCTCCGCAATGGACACGATCGATGGAGCGTGGGCCTCGATTCCGGGGATCTCCGGACCGACGCAACGCGGGGAGCCGGCGACGGCCTACGATCCCGTTCGCAACCGGATGGTACTGTTCGGTGGATATCCGTACTCCAACGATGTGTGGGAACTGTCCCTTTCCGATGGCTCCGCCACGTGGCATCTCCTAACCCCATTCGGAACGCCGCCGAGCCCGCGCGCGGGAGCCGCGGCGATTTACGATGCCGTGCGTGACCGGATCCTGGTGTTCGGGGGAAGTTCCGGATCCCTCACGTTCTTTTCCGACGTCTGGGCGCTCTCGACCGATTCGATTCCCACATGGACGAAGCTCACTCCCACCGGGGCCGCGCCGGCCGGCCGGTACGATCACGTGATGGTGTATGACAGCGCGCGCGATCGCGCGTTGATCTTCGGCGGGTGGGGCTATTACAACCTCACCTTCAACGACACTTGGGAACTCTCGCTTGCGGGGTCCGCGCCGACCTGGATGCGGCTCGCCCCCGCCGGGACGCTTCCCGCCGTGCGGTGGCGGCACGCGGGCATCTACGACAGCGGCAATGACGGCTTTGTCATCTTCGGCGGCGATTCCTACACCACTTTCAGCACGTACAAGAACGACACTTGGCGGCTGTCGTTCGCCAACGGATCGCAGGGCGCGTGGACGCAACTCGCGCCGCAGGGCGTCGTGATCCCCAGTCCCGTGGTGGGGCACGTCGCCGTCTACGATGCGCTGCGGGAACGCATGTTGGTCAGCAGCGGGGTCGCGTATCGCGGGAACGTTTACATTACGACGGCGGACACGTGGTCGCTCAACCTCGGCGGCCCG
>JBKJUD010000253.1:0-4178 GCA_046590735.1 Candidatus Eiseniibacteriota bacterium
TTGGGATTGTGGAAGCGGAAGCCGAAGTCCCGTCCCTCGACACGGATTCCCAGGCGCGGTGTCGCACGCAGCATCACGCCGGCACCGAGGTCATACCCGGTATCGTGCTCCTCGAACCCCGCATCCGCAGCCTCGCTGAACCGGATGCGCGACCAGCCGCCCACCAGGTACGGCGAAAGCCGCGCGTGCGGCGCCAGTTGCGCGAGCAGGCTGACTTGCGCGCGGTTCACGCTCATGTCGGAACCCACCCCCCCAGGCGGGGTATCGGGAACCGTCCACGGCGTGGGACCGTTGCGGGTTGTCGTCGACGAGTGCTGCAGGGTTCCTTCGATGCCGAAGTATTCGTTCACCATGAATCCCAGCCGCCCGCCGAAAACCGGGTTCCCGTTGAGATTCACCTTGTTGTCCCAGTTGATCCCCCCGCCAAAGACGGTGGCCGTCGCGTGTGGCCCGGTGACCTGCGCGTTCACCTCGCGCGGATGCAGGGCAGTGGCGACGAAAGCACTGGGCAGCAGCGCCAGTGCGAGGATCGATCGGAATGTCGTCATGCGACTCCTCCTTCTGCAGTGTCGAGCGGATAGACCCGAGAGTCCCCGACACGGTATTGGCGTGCGCGAGCCGGATCTCCGGAACGCACGACGAGCGAAAAGTGCGGATCGCCCTCTCGTGTGCTTGGAGCAACGCACGCCGCACCAAGTTCCTCTCGAGCCACGCAACCTGCACCGCACCGGCTCGGTGCTGCTCCTCGCGGAACTTCCCCTGCCGTCTTTCGCTCCAATTCCTCACCTTCCGCAAAGAGATTGCGGCAGGCCGTGGGTGCCGGGCCCCGCTGAACGGGGAGACACGCAGGACGCGCTGTCGTCCTCGCCCGGTCACAGCTACCCCTTGAACGCGAGGCATGCCAATGCTCTGGACCGTTGCCGTCATACTGTTGGTGCTCTGGTTGCTCGGATTTCTCGGACACATCGGCGGCGGCTTGATCCACCTGCTTCTGGTGATCGCTGTCATCGTCGTGCTGCTGCGCATCATCCAAGGACGCCGCCCGATCTAGGGTTCGGCTCCTGGCACATTGGTCATCTCGTGAGGCCACCCCGTGAACACTAGTTCAATGACCCCGGTCACCTTCGCGCTGTTGCGCGGGGTGACCGGTCTGTTGTTCTTGATGCACGGCGCCCAGAAACTTCTGGGCGCCTTCGGCGGCGTCGATGGCGCGGGCGCGTCTGTGCCGCTCGCCACTCAAATCGGGGTGGCCGGTGGCCTCGAACTGGTGGGCGGCGCGCTCATCCTGATCGGGTTGTTCACCCGGCCGGTCGCCTTCCTCCTCGCCGGCGAGATGGCGGTGGCCTACTTCCAGGTCCACTTTCCCAACGCCTTCTGGCCGATCGAGAATCATGGCGAACTGGCAGTGCTGTACTGCTTCATCTTCCTGTTCATCGCCGCGCACGGCGCCGGCGCCTACAGCGTGGATGCGGTGATCAACCAGCGACGCCGCACGGCCTGAGCGCCAGCCGTCAGCGCGGACGGCCGGCGCGTCAGCGCGGCAACAGCTCGGCGGCCCCGACGAGCTTGTAGATGCCGCCGAGCAGGAGCAGGAAGACCAGTCCAGCCGTCCATCCGGCGATCACGTCCGAAAACCAGTGGGCGCCGAGGTAGACGCGGCTCGCGCCGATCGCCAGCGGCATGGCTGCCAGCACGATCGTCAGCGTGACGCGCCACGCGCGGTCCGGCACGTGGATCCACGCCATCATCGCCAGGAAGCCAAACAGCATCGCCGCGACCATCGCGTGGCCCGACGGAAAGCTGAATCCCACCGCGGGCAGGATCACGTGGATGGCGCCCTGCTCCGGGCGCGTCCGGGGGGAGAGCGCCTTCATGGCGAGGTTGATGGGTTGCCCGAGCATCGTCAGCAGCGCGAGGCCGCCGGCCCACGGCCGGCCAGTGCGCCAGAGCACCAACGCGGCGACGACCGCCACCACCGCCAGCGACGCGGGATTGCCGCAATAGGTGAGGCCGCGCGCCAGCGCATCGAGCCAGCCGCTGCGAAACATCTGCGCCCGCAGCGTGATCCTTTCGTCGACGCGCTGCATGCCCGGCGAGTGCACGAGCAGCGACAGCGCCAGAAAGATCCCCAGCAGCACCACCAGGAAGACGAACGACTCGGAGCGGCGTCCCTCGGCCCACAGCCACATCAGCCGCGCGCCGCGACTCATAGCTGCTCCACGAGCACGCGCAGGGCGTGCGGTTCCGCGGTGATGGTCACCGGGGTCCACCCGATGATCTGGTCGTCGCAATGCACCCGCATCGGCCGGCTCGATTCGATGTGGATTTCGCGGGCGCGCTGGCTGAAGGCTTTGGGCAGCGTGTCGAGCTTCTGGGCGCGCAGCGCTTTGATGTATGTCCAGAGCTCGGTGCGATGCAGGTCGCCGATGATGACCATGTCCAGTTCTCCGTCCGTGAGTCGCGCGCCGGGGGCCACGGCGGAGCCGAGTCCCATCCGATATGTGTTCGCCGCCGTGCACATCACGGCGCGCTCGATCGAGCTGTCGCCGTCGATCGTCAGGCGCAGGCGATGGGCCCGAAGCGTCTGCATCATGCGGAGCATCACGTACGCGGCGCGCAGCGGGTTCTTGCCGGCGTCTCCGTAGAGTACGAGCGCGTCGGCGAACAGCCCGACGCCTGCCGCCTCGGTGAAGTAGCGATCGCCGACCCGGCCGAGATCGACCTGTCGCGTGAAGCCGTCCTGGACAACGCGCAAGGCGGCGGCCAGGTCCGTCGGCAGCCGCAGCGCGGTCGCGAAGTTGTTCGCCGTGCCTTGCGGCAGGATGCCCAGCGCGGTCGGGGAGTGCGCGAGTTCCTGCACGGCGAGCGCCACCGTGCCATCGCCCCCCGACACCACCACGCGCGAAGCCCCGGCCGCGGCCAGCCCGCGCACCGCTTCGCGTTGCTCCTCCGGCGATGTCGTGGCGATGATCTCCACGGCGAGCCCGATCCCCTCCGCCACGCGCGCGATCTCGTCGCCACCCGCGGTGGAGCGCAGGGCGCCCGCCTGGCTATTGACGAGGATGGGACAGGGCGTGTCCGTCGAGATGGTGCGCTCGGGAGCGTCGGAATCCGCGGAGAGCGGCGGCGCGGCGCCCGACGTTTCTGTCGAGGATGGTGGTGGGCTCATCATGCACGATTGGAACCGCCCTGCTGCCGGATGGTTGCGTTGTCATGACGCGCGGTCGTGGAACTTCCACCGCCCACATCCACTCTAGCCCGCAAGAGAGAGTCGCCCCGCATCATGCTGCGACGGCTACCGCATATGCCAACGTCCCTCATAACGACCGGGAGAATCCTCAGCCATGCCCAGTGCCACCCAGATGCTGCGTGACGACCACGCAAAGGTCCAGGGGTTGTTCCGGAAGTTCGAGCGGGCGTCGTCCGGGGCCGAGCGCAAGCCGATCGTCGAGGAGGTGATCCAGGAACTGGAGATCCACATGGCGATCGAGGAGGAGATCTTCTACCCGGCCACACGCAAGGCGATCGACGACGGGACAACCGAAGTCGCGGAGGCCCGCGTCGAACACGCGGTCGTCAAGACCCTGCTCGGCGACCTCAAGGAGATGCGCAGCAACGCGTCGCTGTACGAGGCCACGTTCACCGTCCTCTCGGAGAACGTGGAGCACCACGTCAAGGAGGAGGAGGGCGAAATGTTCCCGGAGGTGGAACGCTCGGACCTCGACCTCGAAAACCTGGGCGCGCGCATGCAGGCGCGCAAGGAGGAACTGCAGGCCACGGGCGTCAAGGGCGCCATGCAGGGCCGCTAGGCCTGCAGCAGCTGTCGGTAGTCGCACCACGCGTGGGACCGTTTCACGACGGGACAGCCCACGCTCACACTCGAGTCGTACGGGTTGATTTCAAGGAGGCACACAATGAACGAAGGACAGAACACCGGTTTGATCGGCGGCGGTTTCCTGACGGGCATGCTGGTGGGGGCCGGACTGGCGCTGCTGTTCGCGCCGGCGTCGGGCACGGACACGCGTAGCCAGATCGGGTCGGCGGCGCGCCGCCTCAAGACCGGCGCGCGGGACACGTTCGCGGATGTCGGTGACACCGTGAAGGAGAAGGTGTCCGACGTGAAGCACAAGTTCAACGATGGGGCGCACGAAGTCTCCGACGCCCTGAAGGATGGCCGC
>JBKJUD010000256.1:0-11858 GCA_046590735.1 Candidatus Eiseniibacteriota bacterium
CGAGTGTCCGGGATGGGAGGATGCGCGTCAACCGGAGTCGCGGGGCGCGCGGAGTCGCGGGGCGTGAGCCGGCGCCCCCGAGCGTCCCCCGGCCGGGCCGTGGTCCACCGGCGCGGAAAGCAACACTCCGGTCCACCGGCGCCCGAAATCGTATCACGGGGCGCGAGGTCATCGACCTGAAGGCGCAGCTGGCGGCGGACGAGGAGCGGGTGCGCCGCCTGGACTTCACCCTTTGGGAGCGCCGCCACCGCCTGCGGTGCTAGTGCCGGCCCGCGCGAATTATCTTCGTGCCCGCGCCCTCGGACTCGCCCGCGGCGCGGCGCACCAGCCGCATCGCATCGCGCGCGATGCGCTCGGCGGCCGGCGGATCGGCGTTTGCGAGCACCACGAGCGTGTACGGTCCGTCCATCTCGAATACGGCGTTGACGCCGGGATTCCCGCCCGCGATGCCCAACGCGGGATGCGGGCCGACCAAGCGGTCGTTGGCTTCCGCGTCGAGCAGCGTGCCCTGGCGCAGCGCGTGCGCGAAGCGCAGCATGTCGGCCGCGGTCGAGTAGCCGCCGCCCGCGGACGAGGCCCGCCCGAACGGATTCGGCCGGGCCTGTGGCTCCTCCAGATCATGGCCGTCCTCGCCGTGCCGCGTGTACGGCACGGCAGTGTTCGGCGGCAGGTGGCCGCGCGTGTAGTGATCGGTCTCGGTCATGCCGGCCGGCGCGTAGACGTGGCGGCGAATGTAGTCGTGATAGTCCTCCCCCGAGGCGCGCTCCACGATCATCCCGAGCACCACGAAGCCGCCGTTCGAGTACTCCTCGCGCGCGCCGGGCTCGAAACGCAGCGGCTGGTCGCGGATGATGCGATACCAGTCGGCCTCGGTACGAATCGCCGCGGGATCCTTCCACAACGCGGGCACCTCCAGTACGTCGCCGATGCCGGAGGTGTGGTGAATCAGCATGTCGATGGTGATCTTCGCGCCGGCGTCCTTGGGGAAGTCGGGGAGATACGTGCCGATCGGATCGGTGAGGGCCAGCTTGCCGGCGTGTGCAAGTTGCAGCGTGGCGATGTGCGTGAACATCTTGTTGATCGAGCCCACGCCGAAGTGGGTGTCGAGCGTGTTGGGCGCGTGCGCCTCGCGCGAGGCCATGCCATAGGGCTGGGCGAACAGCGGGACACCGTCCTTCTCGAGCGAGACCACGCCGGAGAAGGCGTCGGCGCGCGCGAGCGAGTCGAGTTGCGCGGCGAGCGCGGCGGCGACCTGCGCATCGGTCAGCGGGGGGCCGACCGGCGCGGAACCGCCTTCGTCGGGGCGCAGGGTGACGCCCATCAGTTGATGCGGCGGGTCGTCGTGGCAATTGAGTCGCATGAGCAGCGCGTCGCCTTGCGCGTTGCGCACCCGCACCTCCACGAAGTCGGCGCCGAGCACCGCGACCGGCGTCAGCGTGCCCTGGTTTTCGCGCATGTGGCGCCAGACCCCGAGCCGCGCCTCCGGAGGCCGCGCCACCAGGTCCTCGGCCGAGAAATGCGCGGCGTAGAAGGCGCGCATCTCGGGTTCGCCGGCGTTGTAGGCGGCGAAGAACGCGCGGGCGTGCTCGCCGGGCGCGCCGGCGGGGAATGCAACGTCGGCGGCGCGTGCCGTGCCGCAGGCAGCGGCGGCGCAGAACAGCAGCGCGCCGAGAAAAATCATCTTTCGCATGTCGTGGCTCCTTCTTCGAACTCGTGGGGGGACGATCACGACCGCGACGCTGCGCCCCCCCGATGAAGATCCGATGAAGGTCAGCGCGCGCGCGGCAGCCGCAGCGTGACGATCGTCCCGCGTCCGGGTTGGCTGGTGATGTCCGCGGTGCCGCCGTGCGCGTGCGCGAACTGGCGGACGATGGCCAGACCGAGCCCGCTGCCACCGGTGGCGCGCGAGCGCGAGGCGTCGGCGCGATAGAACCGCTCGAACACGTGCGACAGGTGCGCGGGATCGATGCCGGCGCCGGTGTCGGCGATGCGCAGGAGGACGCAGTCGCCGTCGGGCTCCGCGGACAGCGTGACGTGGCCACCCGAAGGCGTGTAGGCGAGCGCGTTGGCGATCACGTTGCGCAGCATCTGGCCGAGGCGCACCGGGTCGGCGCGCACGCGGAGGTCGCCGTCGTCCTCCACGCGCAGCGCAACGCCGGCGGCCTGCGCCGTCGCCCGGAAGGCGGCCTCGGCAGCGCGAAACGCGTCCGCCACCGCGACATCGGCCAGCGCCAGCGGCAATTCGCCGGACTCGCTGCGCGCGATGCTTTCGAGGTCGTCGATCAGGCGGGTCAGCAGCAGCACATCGTCGTGCAGGCTGGCGTAGACTGCGGCGGCGGGCGCCACCACGCCGTCCTGCAGCGCCTCGATGTGCGCGCGCAGTGTGGTGAGCGGCGTGCGCAGTTCGTGTGCGACATCGCGAGTGAGTTGCTGGCGGGTGGCGTTCGCGTGCGCCAGCGATTCGGCCATCGCGTTGAACGCGCGGGCCAGCGTGGCGACCTCGTCGTCGCCGCGGACGGTCACGCGCGCGCCCAAATCGCCGCCGGCCATGCGGCGCGCGGCCGCCGTCACCGCCTCGATCGGGCCGACGATGCGGCCGGCGAACAGCCACAGCAACAGCAGCGCGACGCCCAGCGCGGCGGCGGCGCCGAAGAGCAGCCCGCGGTTGACGGCGCGTTGGATGGGGGCCGACTCGCGGGCATCGCCGTCCGGCGGACGCGGCACAGCGATGACCTGCCCGCGCGAGCGGCCGTCGTGGAGGATGGCCGCGCTCGGAGGATTGTGCAGCACCAGCCGGACGTCGGCGCGCGTCGCGCCTCGATGCGAGGCGCTGCTCAGCGTGAGTTGCCCCGTCGCGTCGACGCGGGCCCGCAGCGCGCGCAGCGCCGGGGCCGAGGCCGCCACCACACGCCCGCTGTCGTCCACCGCCACGAGCGCCGAGCGGCCCCCGCGGGTGAGGCGCGCGAGCAGCGAATCCGCGTCCGCGGGCCACGTGTCGCCACGGCCGAGCGCGGCCGCCGCGGCGCGCACCGGCCGCGTGTCGACGATGGCCGCTCGGAGCGTCAGCCGCTGCAGGTCGTGCGTCACCACGTGGCGCGACAGCGCGCCCATCGCGGCCAGCACCAGCACCACGACGAGCGTGGAGAGCGCCAGCAGGCGCGCGCGCAGCCTATGCATGGCGCCGCGCGAACCGATAGCCGACGCCCGGCACCGTCTCGATGAGCGCGGGACGCGCGGGATCGGCCTCGATCTTCCGGCGCAGGTTGCGCACGTGCGCGTCGATGGTGCGGGCGAGTCCGTCGAAGTCGTCGCCGAAGGCCCGCTCCACGAGTTCCTCGCGGCTGAAGGCGCGGCCCGGCGCGCGCAGCAGCGTGCCCAGCAACGCGAACTCGCGCACGGTGAGCGCGACCAGCTCGCCGCGCACCCGCGTCTCGCGCGTGTGCGGGTCTAGCGCGACGCCGGCGTGCTCGACCGGTGGCGCGGCGGCGTCGACGGCCGGACGGCGGCGCAGGACGGCGCGCACGCGCGCCACCAGCTCGCGCGGGCTGAACGGCTTGACGATGTAGTCGTCGGCGCCCACGTCGAGACCCGCGAGCCGGTCTTCCTCGGCGGAGCGCGCGGTCACCAGCAGCACCGGCACGTCGGAGGTCTCGCGCAGTGCGCGGCAGATCGCCAGGCCGTCCATCCCCGGCAGCATGATGTCGAGCACCACCAGCGCCGGGGCGGTAGCGCGCGCGTGCGCCAGCCCGGTCGCGCCGTCCGCGCAGGTATCCACGGCGAAGCCCGCGTGCTCGAGATACAGCCGGATCACGCCGGCGACTTTCGCGTCGTCCTCGACGACCAGGATGCGTTGCGACGACATGTCTGGTGACGCGTCCTCCTCGGAATGGCCCGAACCCACAGTGCGACAGCGAGATGAAGGAATGATGAAGGGGGCCGATTGGCAAGCCCCTTCCGCTGGTTCCCCTCCCGCCTCACGGGGCCACAGGGTTATTGGACCCGTGATCTTCGGCCATGGTCCCGGCATGCCTCTGGACACTGCATCGACGGCCATCGGATAATGGACTCGTCGGTACCAATATCGGTATCGCACACTCATGGCCAAGGGCCTGAAAGACGGTGGACATGAAGCTGCAATTGGACCGCTCGTCACCCCAAACGCTCGTCAGTCAGATCGTGGATGGGGTCTCGCGCCTGGTGCGCGAATCCGATTTGAATCCCGGCGATCGCCTGCCGCCCACGCGCACGCTTGCGCGGGAACTCGGCACCACGCGCGGCACCGTGGTCAGCGCGTTCGAGATCCTGCTCGCCAACGGCGTGCTCGAGGCCCACGTCGGCCGCGGCACGTTCGTCTCGCGCGGCGGCTCGACCAACGGGGGCGCGCCCGGCACCAACGGCACGACCGGCGCCCCCGGCACCAACGGCGCGACCGCCGACGCCGCCGCGCCCGAGAATGGTGGCCGGCCCGGTCGCCCCGCGCCGCGCAAGTGGAGCGCGCCGCTGCCGCTGGTCCCGCTCAGCCCGATGGACACCGGCGATCGCGCCGCGGTCCGCCGGCCGCGCGTCTCCGCCGCCACCTCGCGCGCCTTCTGGAGCGCGACGCTCGGCGACCGCCCGCGCGTCGAGCAGCAGACGCACGACTGGCTCGGCCGCGACACGCGCGGCACCATCTCCTTCGCCTACGCGGTTCCGCCCGCGGAGTTGTTCCCGCTCACCGAGTTCCGCCGCGCCACCGACAAGGCGCTGCTGGTGCGCGGCCGCGAGCTGCTGCAGCTCGGCCCCGCCGACGGCTTCGAACCGCTCAAGATCGAGGTCGCCGCGCGCATGGCCGATGCCGGCTGCCCCACCGAGATCGACGACCTGATCATCACCACCGGCTCGCAGCAGTCGCTTGACCTAGTGCGCCGCATGCTCGTCCAACCCGGCGAACCGGTCATCATCGAGACCCCGACCTACCCAGGCGCCATCCACATCCTCAAGGATGCCGGCGCCCGGTTGCTCGAGTGGCCGGTGACCCGCGACGGCTGGGACATGGACGCGCTCGAGGCGATGCTGCGCGAGCGGCGCGCCCGGCTGATCTACGTCGCGCCGGACTTCCAGAACCCCACCGGCAAGCGCATGGATCTCGCCTCGCGCCAGCGGCTGCTCGACCTCGCCGCGGAGTACGGCGTGCCGATCGTCGAGGACGACATCTGCGGCGACCTGCGCTTCGACGACGCCGAGCCGCTGCCCACGCTGCGCGCGCTCGACACCCGCGGCCTCGTGCTGTACATGGGCAGCTTCTCGAAGACCACCTTCCCCGGCATCCGCCTGGGCTGGATCGCCGCCGCGGCCGCGGCGCGCGAGCACCTCGTGGAGATCAAGTCGGCCGTCGACCTGCAGACCAGCGGGCCGACCCAGGCCGCGATGTACGAGTTCGCGCGCAGCGGCGCGCTGGAGCGCCACGTCGCGCGGGTGTGCATCGAGTACGCGCGCCGCCGCGACGCGATGGACGCCGCGCTGCGCAAGCACATGCCCGAGGAGTGCGCCTGGGATCTGCCCGAGGGCGGCCTCTCGCTGTGGGTGCGCCTGCCCGATGAGATCGACGCCGACGAGATCGGCCGCCGCGCGCTGGACGCGAAGGTGGCGGTGTCGGCGAGCCGCTTCTTCTACCCCGGCCGGCCGCGCGAGCAGGCAATGCGCCTGGCGTTCGCCAGCAATCCGCCCAACGTGGTGGACGAGGGCGTGAAACGATTGGCCACGGTGGTCAAGGGCGCGATCGCGCGCGGGGACGGACCACGTCCGACCAAGCAGCGCACGCGCACCGCACTGGTCTAGGCAGCCTGAGACGGAGGAACGCATGTCCCGCACGAATGGCAAGACGACGGCGGCCGGCAACGGCGCCAAGAACACAAAGGCAACCCGGGCGAACGCCGGCGCGAAGCAGGCGGACCGGCACACCGGCACGCTGCGCCTGAAGGTCGGCCTCGCCGACATGCTCAAGGGCGGCGTCATCATGGACGTCGTCAACGCCGACCAGGCGCGCATCGCCGAGGACGCCGGCGCCACCGCGGTGATGGCGCTCGAGCGCGTGCCCAGCGACATCCGCCGCGATGGCGGCGTGGCGCGCATGAGCGACCCGTCGATGATCGAGGCGATCATCGCGGCGGTGTCGATCCCGGTCATGGCGAAGTGCCGCATCGGCCACTTCGTCGAGGCGCAGATTCTCGAGTCGCTCGGCGTCGACTACATCGACGAGAGCGAGGTGCTCACCCCCGCCGACGACAACAACCACGTCGACAAGCACGCCTTCACGGTGCCGTTCGTGTGCGGGGCGCGCGACTTGGGCGAGGCGCTGCGGCGGATCGGCGAGGGCGCGGCGATGATCCGCACCAAGGGTGAGGCCGGCTCCGGCAACATCGTCGAGGCGGTGCGCCACATGCGCGCGATGACCAGCGAGATGAAGCGCCTCGCGACGCTCGACGACGGCGAACTGATGGCCGCCGCGCGCGACCTCAAGGCGCCGTATGAACTCGTCCGCCTGATCGCCGAGACCGGCACGCTGCCGGTGCCGAACTTCAGCGCCGGCGGCATCGCCACGCCCGCCGACGCCGCGCTGATGATGCAACTCGGCGCCGAGGCCGTGTTCGTCGGCAGCGGCATCTTCAAGAGCGACGACCCGGCCGACCGCGCCCGCGCGATCGTCCTGGCCACCACGCACTTCACCGACGCCGCGATGTTGGCGCAGGTCTCGCGCGGGCTGAAGTCCGCGATGCCGGGGCTGGACGTCGCGAAGTTGCCGGCGTCGGAACGAATGGCGACGCGGGGCTGGTAGTGCCGGCTGCTCGGCACGATGCGGGACACCGGGGCGGGGCGGGACGCGAGTCTCGCCCCGTTCTCGGCGTGCTCGCGTTGCAGGGCGACTTCGCCGCGCACGCGCGCATGGTGGAAGCCGCCGGCGCCACCGCACGCGAAGTGCGCCGTCCCGCCGAACTTGCAGGCTGCCGCGGCCTGATCCTGCCCGGCGGCGAAAGCACCACACTCGACATTCTGCTCGACCACGAGGACATGCGCGGCGCCATCTCCCGCTTCCACGCCGGCGGGGGCGCGCTGCTCGGCACCTGCGCCGGCGTGATCCTGCTGGGCCGCGAGATCGTGGACCAGGGCGAGCGCCGCAAGGTGCGTCCGCTGGGATTGCTCGATGTGGCGGTGGCGCGCAACGACTACGGCCGCCAGCGCGAGAGCTTCGAGGCGACCACCGACCTGCCGCGCTTCGGCGCCGAGCCATTCCCGCTCGCCTTCATTCGCGCGCCGCGCATCGTGCGCACCGGCCGCGGCGTGGAGGTGCTGGCGACGCAGCACGGCGACCCGGTGCTGGTGCGCGAGGACCGCGTCGTCGGCTGCACGTTCCATCCCGAGATCAGCGGCGACCCCCGGCTGCACGCGTACTTCCTGCGCGAAGTGGCCGGCGTCTCGCCCGCGTCCTCCGTCTGACCCCGCGCCGCGCGCGCCATCCCCGAGGTCCCGATGCCGCCCCACGCAGCGCCGGCCGTGCCCACGATCCGCCCGATGACCGCTGCGGACCTCCCGCACACCAAGCACGTATTCCGCGAAAGCCTGCGCGCGCTGCTCGCCGAAGTCGGCCGCGATCCCGCGCTGCTCGATGGCATGTGCCCACTGCCCACCGCGGAAGCGCACCACTTGCTCGCCACCGACCCCTCGCATCACTGGGTGGCGGAGGTGCGCGGCACCGTCGTCGGCTATGTCTCGGCGGTCACCCGCGGGCCGATCTGGTTTCTCGCCGGCTTCTGGATGCTGCCGGAATTTCAGGGCGCCCGCATCGGCCAGCAACTGCTGGCGCGCGCGCGCGACGCCGGCGTGCAACGCGACGCACGCGTGTGGTGCGTCTACTCCGCGGTGACCGAGCGCGCCCAGGCCCTGTACATTCGCATGGGAATGACCCCGCGCACGCCGCTCTACACCCTGGCGCTGCCACTGGCGCGCGTGGACGCAGCGCTCGAGGCGCTCACGCTGCGCGGCGCGCCTGCGCTCGACATCGCGGCGATGAGCGCTTCCACCGCGCCGCTGCAAGCGCTGTCCTCGATCGACTTCACCGTGCGCGGCGTGGCGCGCAGCGAGGACCACCGCTACTGGCTCGCCCGCCCGACGCGCACCTGCCTGGTCGCGTTCGCGGGCAACAAACCGGTGGGCTACGCCTACGCCACCGACGGCGGGCGCATCGGTCCGGTGGCGACGCTCGACCCGCGCGCCATGCCGCCTCTGCTCGCTGCCGCGGTGCGCAGCGCCGCCGCGCAACTGTGCGCACGGCGCGCCGCGGAGGCGCGTCCCGCTGCCCCGGACGCCCCGCCCGTCGCGGACGACGACGAGATCCTGCTCACCCTGCCCGGCGTCAGCATGGAAGCATTGCGCCTGTTGCTCGACCTCGGATTTCACATCCGCCACCACGGAATCTTCATGTCGAACGAGGAGTTCGGGCAGTTGGATCGGTACGTGATCTCGGGCGCGGGGTTGCTGTAGCGTGCGCGGGCGCGCGGCAACACGAGGTCGCCGCGCGCCCGCACTGCGTCAGTCTGCGCCGCCGTCGCGCTAGCGCGGCACGACGAACTTGGCCGCGCCCGTGACGCCCGCTCCGGCTAGCCGCACGAAGTAGACCCCGCGCGCGGCCACCTCGCCGGAGGCTGCCCGGCCGTTCCATCGCACCACATGCCGTCCAGCGGCCAAGGTGGCGTCGACGAGACCCGCGACCCGGCGGCCCGGCGCATCGAAGATCGCCATCTCCACCGCGCCGGGGCGGGTGAGTTCGAACTCCACGTCGGCTGCACGCGCGACGCTCGACCACCGCGCCACCGGCTCGCCGGTCAGCGACGGCTTCGCGTGCGGTCTATCCACCGCCGTGGGAGTGCAGGCGTTGCCGCCGATCGCGAGACTGTGGTAGTCGGCGGCGGCGATGAGGGTCACGCCGCTCACGCAATCGACCCTGACCGGGAGGTTGCGATGGACGCTGGTGCCGTCGCCCACTTCACCGTAGAAGTTGTATCCCCATGCCAGCAACTGTCCGCCGGCCTCGAGCGCCAGGCTGTGGAATCCGGCGGAGATGGCGCTGATGCCCGAGAGCGGTTCCAAGCCGTCGGGCGTCAGCACCTGCACGGGGACGTTCGAATCGGTCAGCGTGCCGTCACCGAGTTGGCCGTACTGGTTGCCGCCCCACGCGAGGACGGTGCCGTCGGCGAGCAACGCCATCGCATGCGTGAGACCGCCCGCGATGCCGACCGCGCCTCCCACGCCGGGCACCGCTGCGGGCGTCGAACGGTTGTCGAAGGTGCCGTCACCCAGCTGGCCGACATCGTTGGCGCCCCACGTCCATACCGAGCCGTCCGTGGCGAGCGCGATCGTGTATCCCCCCGACACCGGAAACCCGGCGCCGAATCCCGAGCCACCGTCGATCGCCACGAAGGCGGGCAGGTCGGCGAGGGCGACGGGGAGTGCGCGATCGGTGGTGGTGCCGTCCCCCAGTTGGCCGCTGGTATTGGCGCCCCACGCCCACACTTGGCCGGAGGCAGTCAGTGCCAGGCTGTGGTAGCGACCACACCCGATGGCGACGATGTCCGCCGGCAAGCCGAGCACCGGGCCCGGGGTGAGACGTGGGTCGAAGGTGCCGTCACCCAGCTGCCCGTATCCGTTGACGCCCCATGACCACACCGCCCCGTCGTTCCCTAGCGCAAGGGAATGGCCATAGCCGAGGGCCACGCTGCGCATATCCGCAAGTCCGGGAATCTGGACCGGGGTCATTTCGTCGTCGGTTCCTCCGGTGCCCAACTGCCCCTCGTCGCCGCGTCCCCACGACCACACCGTGCCATTCGCGAGCACCGCCAGGCTGAAGTCGTAGCCGCCGGCGATCATGGTCGCGCCGGGCAAACCGATGGCGTCCACGGGGCGGTCGCGGTCGACGCCGCTGCCGTCGCCCAGCCCGCCATCGCCGTTGTATCCCCACCCGGTGACGGCCGCGTTCGCCGCGGGAGCCGACACGAACGACGCGGTGAGGACGAGCATCGCGAGCAGGGACGCGGGGGCTACGCGCATCCACCGCCAGCAGTGATTGAGTCGCATGGTTCCTCCTTACGCTGTTTCAGCGAGCCACCCCCCGTTGGCGGGCGACGGCTCCGTGGTGGCGATGCCTCGCGTGGAGAGGCTCTCGCCGGCTGCTGTTACCGACGGGAGAAACGCAGGAGGACCGCCAACCGAACGCAGGAACCGCGGAGGAAGGTTCGGCGCGCTACGGCGCCGGATTCTGGAGCTCCAGAAAGTGAACCCACGGCCGATCCCGGAGGGCACGGCGCTGGAGCGTGCGCGCGAGCGCTGCGAGCTGCCCGGAGCGTGCCGCGGACTCGGCGTCCACGGCTTGGCTCACGCCGCCGACGCCCCGCAGGGTGGCAAGGTCCCCGGGTTGCAGCGGCGCGTAGACGACCGGCGCGTCCGGACGGGCCGCCGGGAGACGGGCGAGGGCGGAGGTCACCGCAGCCAGGGGCGTGCGCGATCCCAGCAGCAGGAAAGTCTCCGTGCCGTGCGCGGTCGTCACCACCCAGTCGAGCGCGTCCCCGGTGTCGGTGCGCGGGACGCGATGGCGGAGGCCGGCGCGCAGCGGGCCGGCCGGCGGGGCGCCGCCCAGCGGATACAGGACGTGCACGCTGCCGGCGGCGTCCTCGTTCAACACGTACAGATAGAGGGGATCGTCGCTCTCCACCTCGAGGAACAGATGATCGCCGGGGGTGATGTGGTCGCCGTCGCGCAGGGGGCGCCGGCCGTCGTCGCCGGCCTGGATCAGCGTGGCCTCGACGACGGGGGGTGCGACGTCGGCTGGCGCAGCAACGGGGCGGGGCGAGGAGTCTGCCGACCGCGCCTGCGCCGGCAACGCGGACGGCGCGCCGGCCGCTGGCCCAGGAGCCGGGGATGCTTCGCGCGGCGGCCCGGATGCGCGGCGGTCCAGTGCGTACCAGCCCAAGGTCCCCACCGCGACCGCGACGGCCACTCCGATCGCAAACCGCGCGCGGCGCCGCGGCGTCGGGGCCGCCGGACGCCGCACGTCCGGCGCGGCGATCACCGCGGCCAGCGCCGCTTCCATCTCCGCGACGCTGCCGAATCGCTCTGCCGGCCGCAGCGCGGTGGCGCGCTCGACCAGCGCCACGAAGCCGTGCGGCAGGTCCGGCCGCGCCTCCCGCAACGGCGTCCGCTCGCCGCGCTCCAGGCGCACGCTCAACTCCGCCAGGCTCTCCGCCTCGACGGGATAGCGGCCCGTCACCAGACGGTAGAGCAACACGCCGAGCGAGTAGATGTCCGCGGCGGGCGTCGCCGTCGCGCCGCGGAGCACCTCCGGCGCGCTGGTCAGCGGGGTCGCGGACGAGCCCAGACCGGGATCGTCGACGGTGTCGCGCGCCGCGCCGAAATCCATCAGCACGATGCGGCCTGTGTCGTGCGCGTCGGCGGCGTCGGCGGCGCCGGTGCGCATCACGTTGCGCGTCTTCACATCGCGGTGGAGCATGCCGGTCGCGTGGACCGCCGCCAGCGCCGCGCACAGGTCGAGGCCGACCAGCGCGGCCTCGCGCGCGCCCATCGGCCCGCTCTCGCGGAGTTGGTCCTCGAGGGTGCGGCCGCGAATCAGTTCGGTCCACAAGCCGGCGCGTCCCGCATGCAAGTCGGCGCCGTAGACCACCAGCACGTGGGGATGCCGCACGCGGGCCAGCCGGCGCGCCTCGTCGAGCCACGCCAAGCCGGACTCCGGGACACCCGGCGCGTCGCCGCGCCGCAGCTTCAGCGCCACCTCGCGCTCGAGCGTGGGATCCCAGGCCGCGTACACCTCGGCG
>JBKJUD010000167.1:0-3114 GCA_046590735.1 Candidatus Eiseniibacteriota bacterium
TCGTCGTCGACCGCGTCGCCGACCAGCTCAAGGCCGCCATGTGCGCCAACGGTGCGGTGGAATTGAAGGGCGCCGCGGCCGAGCGCCTGCGCGCCATGGTGCTCGAGAAGGAAGGCGGCCCGCGCCAGCACGCCAGCGTGAACCGCACGTGGATCGGCAAGGACGCGACGCTGATCCTCAAGGAACTCGGCATCGACGCGCCGGCGAGCACGCGGCTGATCATCGTGGACACGCCAATCGATCATCCGTTCGTGTGGACCGAGTTGCTGATGCCGGTGCTGGCGATCGCGCGCGTGCGGCACGTCGAGGAAGGCATCGCGCTGGGCGTCGAGGCCGAGCACGGGTACCGGCACACCGCCAGCATGTGGTCGCGCAACATCGACAAACTCTCGCAGATGGCGCGCGCCATCGACTGCTCGATCTTCATCAAGAACGGCCCGAACTACGCGGGCCTGGGATTCGGCGGCGAGGGATTCACCAGTTTCACCATCGCCGGACGGACCGGCGAGGGCATGACCACCGCGCGCACCTTCACCCGGCTTCGTCGCTGCGTGTTGGTCGACAACTTCCGGATCGTGTGATGCAAAAGGCGACGGCACAAGCAGGATCGCGACTGGGAATCACCGCGCAGGCGGAGGCGAGGGAGGCCATCGGCCTGCTCGAACTCGATTCCATCGCGCGGGGTTACGACACCGCGGACGCGATGATGAAGGAAGCCCCGGTGGCGTTGATCGACTCGACCCCGGTGTCCAACGGCAAGTACGTGATCCTCATCGCCGGCGACCCCGCCTCGGTGGAAAGCAGCGTCAAGCGCGGCGTGCTGGTGGGGGGCGCGTCGGTTGTCGACCACCTGCTGCTGACCGGCGTGCACCCGCAGGTGCTGCCCGCGATCCGCGGCACCCGCGAGGTGGCGGCGATCGACGCGCTCGGCGTCGTCGAGACGCGCAGCGTCGCCGCGGCGATCCGCGCGGCGGACGCGGCGGCCAAGGCGGCCTCGGTGGAACTACTGCACGTGCGCCTGGCGATGTCGATCGGCGGCAAGGGCGTGGTCACGCTGACCGGCCGCCACCCCGATACCATCGCCGCCGTCGAAGCCGGCGCCGACGCGGCGCGCGAGAGCGGCATGCTGCTCGAGACCACCATCATCGCGCGGCCGCACAGCTCCACCGACGCGACGGTCCAGCGCTGATGCAACTCGCGCGCATCGTCGGCACCATCGTGGCGACCCAGAAGGTGCCGGTGCTCACCGGGCAGCGCTTGGTGGTGCTGCAGCCGTGTGCCTCGGATGGTGCGCCGGTCGGCAAGGCGTTGGTTGCGATCGACCTGGTCAGCGCCGCGCCGGACCAGCAGGTGTTCTTCGTGCGGGGACGCGAGGCGGCCAACGCGATGGCGGACTCGTTCGTGCCGGTCGATGCCGCGGTGATGGGCATCGTCGACACCGTCGAGGGACGCGAGATCGGCGTCTGGGATCACCGCGCCCGCCGCGATCCGCGCCTGACCCGGGAGCGCGCATGATCCTGGGACGGGTGGTCGGGGACGTGGTGTCCAATGCCAAGCACCCGGACACCGAGGGGCGCAAGATGCAATTGGTGCAGCCGCTGACGGCAGACGGACGCGATCGCGGCCAACCGGTGATCGCACTCGACACGGTGAGCGCGGCGGAGGGCGACACGGTGCTGATGCTGGACGAGGGCAACGGCGCCGCGCAGGTCCTGCAGCGCGCGCGTGGCGGGGTGCGCTCGGTCATCGTCGGCGTCGTCGACCACGTGGACCTCGGGTAACCGTGGCCCGCTCGACCACCCGCGGCTGCCTGATCGCGATCGCGGTGGTGCTGGTCTGCGTGGCCATCGTCGTGGCCGCGCCACGCGTGGGGGGGCTCGGAGCCAAGCGCGTGGGCATCGTGCTGATCACCGGCGAGATCACCGACGCGCATCGCACCCTGGCGGACCTGAAGAGCCTTGCCGACGATCCCACGGTGTCGGCGATCGTGCTGGAAATCGACAGCCCGGGCGGCGGCGTGGGCGCCTCGCAGGCACTCTACATGGGGATCCTGCGGGCCAAGCGGGAGAGCGGGAAGCCGGTCGTCGCGGCGATCGAGGATGTCGGCGCCTCGGGCGCCTATTACGCCGCCTGCGCGGCGGACACCATCTTCGCGCAATCCGGCTCGCTTACCGGCTCGATCGGCGTCATCATGGAATACTTGGAGTACACCGGGGCGATGGCCAAGCTCGGCGTGCGGGAGCGCATCGTGAAGTCCGGTGCGGCCAAGGCCGCGGGCTCGCCGTTCCACGAGATGTCGCCCGCGGAGCTGGAGGCGCTGCAGAGCGTCGTCGACGACACCTACGCGCAATTCGTGGAGGCAGTGGCCCAGGGGCGCGGCATGGAAGTCGCGGACGTGCGCGCGGTCGCCGATGGCCGCGCCTACACGGGGCGACAGGCCAAGCGGCTGGGACTCGTGGATGCGCTGGGCGACTTCGACGACGCGGTGCTCGCCGCCGCGCACATGGCCGGCATCAGCGGCGAGCCGCAGACGGTGCGGCGTGTGCATCGCGAATGGAAGTGGCCGTGGGACGATGTGCTCCACCAGGTATCTCGCGTGAGCACCCGCGTGACGCGCGTGGGACCGCGATTGTTGTACCGCCTGCCATGATGCGGGGCGTGCGTATGTCAGCGTGTTGACCGGGCGGACCTGAGTCGGCCCGGCAGCCTTTTCACAGAAGAGGGAGTCAGAATGGGTAGTGGGAAGAAGCGCAAGCGGAAGAAGATCGCGACGCACAAACGCAAGAAGCGGCTCCGTCGCGACCGCCACAAGAAGAAGATCTAGCCAGGCGGGGACCCGCGGGGCGCTCCGGCGTCCCGCGCCCACTTCGATGACACGATCCCGGGCACATCGGGGGCGGCTGCAGGTGACGGCACGGGGCTTCGGCTTCGTGACGGTGCCGGGCATGCAGGCGGATGTCTACATTCCCGCCCCCAGCATCGGGGACGCGCGCACGGACGATATCGTCGATATCTCCATCGAGCAGGGATCCCGCGGGTGGCAAGGACAGGTCCTGCGGATCGCGGAGAGGCCGCGGCGGCGCATCGTCGCCCGCGCCCTCGCCGCCTCTGGAG
>JBKJUD010000178.1:0-6408 GCA_046590735.1 Candidatus Eiseniibacteriota bacterium
CTCCAGAGGCCGGATGTCCGTCGGCTGGCCGATCTCGGTGATCTTGTAGCGCAGCTCGCACGCGTTGTTGGGATTGTCGCCGCCGGTGTTGCGGGTGCCGTGGAAGCCGAGGCCCCAGTCATTGGTCTTGTCGTAGACGGCCAGGATCTGCCCGGGATCGCCGTTGAGGATCGTGCATCCGAGAACGGAATCGTCATCGAACCCGGTGGAGTTGAGCGTGATCTTGCCGTCGTCGGGCACGTAGAAGTCGACGATCTTGTTCGTCCACGAGAACACCGCGCCGTTGCCCACGTTGGTCCAGTACGCTTGGCGAATGTTGCCGAGCAGCTGCACCCAGGTGCCGTTGACGTCGACGCTGAAGTACCACTCGCCGCCGCCGGCCGGGAAGCCGTCGAGATCGTCGTAGATCAGCAGCGAGTCGAGCGCCACCTGGAAGTGGTGGATCGGCGTGACCGACCAGCCGGGTGTCCAGCCCGCGACCACCGAGCGGCCGAACACCTGGCCCAGCGAGACGCCGAGCATGTTGATGTCGATGGCCAGCGTGTCGCGCTCGCCGCCGCTCACCGACGAGGGAATCAGCGTGATCGTCGGGACGATCCCCGGCAGCTGGTCGCCGAGACGCGTTTCGAAGCGCCACACCGGCTGCGCCGACGGGCTGGGCTTCGGCGGCAGCGCCATCGTGATGTGGAAGGTGCGATTCACCGGAAAGGGGCTGGAGTCCACGCTGCACAGCGCCGCAGTGGGCCAGGGAAAGCCGCAGTTGGCGCCGTCGTCCACGCACTGGATGGCGTTGGCGCACCCGGCGTCGCCGCTGATCCAGATGTCGGCGCGCGTCGCTGCCACCGCACCGGTCCGGCCGCTGGCGGCGAGTGTGTCGGGCCGCGCGCGGATCGTCGCCATCGCCAGCACCGGGTGGATTTCCGTGTAGCAGCCGGTGAGGTTGATGCCGCCGTCGCAGTGGCCGCAGTCGTAGATGAGGGGCCCGGCCATCCACACGCGATCGCCGTCGGCGCGATCGGCGACGGTGGCGGCGGTGGGCCACACCCACTGCGGCAGCGAGATCGCCTCGCGCTCGATGTGGATCTGATCGCTGCCGTCGGCGATCATGCAGCGATAGTTCGGGTCGACCAGGGTTTCCTGGTTGTAGTCGTAGAAGTTGTGCGACAGGCAGTCGTCGGTGAGCGTCAGGTAGGCGCTGACGCACACGCCCTCGAGCACGTGGTAGACCTTCGCCTCGTTGGGGAAGACGGTCGTCCATTGCGACGAGAGATACGCGGGCGCCTCGCAGCGCGTGTTCGAGGCCGGCAGCGGCAGGCATTGCGCCCCCACTGCGGCGGGAAAGACGAGGAACGCGGCGCCCACGAGGCTCGGCAGGATGCCACGATGCATGAATACCTCCAGCGGCTGGGGATGGGGAGAGGCGCAGATGGATCAAGTCTACCAGTATCGACTCCCGACCCCAAGCGTGCAGCCCATGCGCGGGGCAGGGTGACCATCGGAGACTTGCCGCAACCCACCCGCGGGGTGTTAGATCGAACTGGTGGGATGGCCGCCCGCACGGCGGTGCGTTCCCCAAGGAGGGTAAGCTCATGCACACCCAGTCCGATCAGCCCGACGCCCCCACGTCGCCCCGCACCCCCGCCGTGGACATTCGCCAGATTCTCTGTCCCACGGACGGCTCAGACGTCTCGCAGCGGGCGCGCGACTACGCCATCGCCCTCGCCCGCTGGTACCACGGTGAAATCACCGCCCTGACCGTCCACTCCGGTGTCATGCCGTCGTTCCCGGATGTGGCGCCGGCCATTCTGACATCACTGTGGGACGAGCAGACCGAGCACACGCGCGAGTTGCTGCGCACGTTTCGCGAGCCCCTCGACGCGGCCGGCGTGCCGTACCGTGCCCGGATCGAGGAAGGCAACCCCGCGGACCAGATCCTCGCGGTGGCCGAGGAGATTGCGGCCGACCTGATCGTGCTCGGCACGCACGGAACGCGCGGCTTCGAGCGCTGGCTGCTGGGATCGGTCACCGAGCGCGTGCTGCATCGCACGACCTGCCCGGTGCTGACGGTGCCCCCGCACGCGCCCGGCGCACCGGCGGAAGCCGGGGTGCTGATCGAGCGCCTGCTGTGTCCGATCGACTTCTCCGACGCGTCGATGCGGGCGCTGGAGTACGCGCTGTCGCTGGCGGAGGAAGCCGGCGCCCATCTCACCGTGCTGCACGCGGTCGAGATCACGATGGGCCCGGTTGCCGCGGGCGACATCACGTTCGACGCAGCGGCGTATGCGGAGGTCCTGACCGCAGATTCGCTCACGCAACTGCGCGCGGCGATTCCCGCCGAGGCGCGCGGGTTGTGTCAGATCCGCGAGGTGGTGGTGTCCGGCACGCCGTACCGCGAGATCCTGCGGGTCGCGGAGGAAGACGACGCGCACATGATCGTGATGGGCGTCCATGGGCGCAACGCGCTGGGCCGGATGTTCTTCGGTTCGACCACCAACCACGTGGTGCGCGACGCGGCCTGTCCGGTGCTGACGCTGCGGGGCTGACCGCGCGCGGCCGCGGGTGCTGCGCTACCGCTGCCGCCGCGTCGCGCGGGGCGTGAGCGTCTCCGCCATCCACGCCGCCAACTCACGCAGGAACGTCTCGTCGACGCGCGCGTCGGACCGCGCGTATTCGGCGATCCCGCCGCCGCGCGACTCGATGAACAGGTGATTGAGCCGCGGGTACACGTGCAGTGCGTGCCGTGCCGTGCCCGCGGCGGCAAGCAGCGAGTCGATGACCGCGGCATCGTGCGGCCGCACCTGTTCATCGCGGGCGCCCTGGAAGATGCCCACCGGGCAGCGAATCGCCTGGACCGCCGGCACGAGATCGAGCGCCACCAATTCCTCGAGCCACACGCGGCGTGAGAGCAAGTGCATCGCCTGCGGCGGCACGGTCTCCGCCGTCCACTCGCCGCGGCGTTCGAGCACGGCGATGAAGCTGCTCTCGACGCGCGCGGTCTCGCGCAGTTGCTCCGGCGTCTGCCCGGCGTTGCGCGCGGCGTCGAGCGTCTGCTGCATGATGACGTCGCGGAAGCGCTGGATCGGGCCTGCCAGCAGCGCCGCGCCGGCCAGCGACGAATCCTCCGCGGCGAGCAGCATCGCGATCGCCGCGCCCTCGCTGTGCCCGAGCACCGCCACGCGACGCGCGTCGATCGCCGGCTGGCCGCGCAGATAGCGCAGCGCGGTGCGCGCGTCTCCCACCCCGTCGCTGAAGGTGGACGTGTTGAAGTCGCCGCCGCTGGCGCCCACGCCGCGGTCGTCGAGCCGCAGCGTCGCGATGCCGCGCGCCGCCAGTCGCTCGGCGATGAGCCGGAAGATGCCGAAGTGGATGCCGCCCTTGCCGGGCGTGTCCTCGTTGCGATCCTGCGCGCCGGAGCCGGTGAGCAGGAGCACCGCGGCCACCGGCGACGCGGGGGCGCGCGCGGGCAGCAGCAGCGTGCCGCCCAGCGGCGTGCCGGCGCTGAGCAGCTTGACCTCCTCGCCCCAGTAGCCGTGCGCGTCGGACGCGGTTTCGACACGGACCGTGTCGCCGAGCGTGGCGGCGCCTGCAATGCCGTCGCGCACGATCTCCGCGTTCTGCAGCGGCAGCGCGAGCTTCACGACGCGTCCGCGGTCGTCGATCCACACGTTGCCGCCGACGGTGCGTGCCATGCTGAAGGCGTACCGCGTGGTGCGCAGCACGCCGCGCGTCTCGCGCACCCCGCGCTCGATGGTGAGCGTGCTGCTGCCGTACAGGGGCAACGTGATGTCGCCGGTGGCCAGCCCGCGCCGCGCCGCCGCCATGTAGGCGAGTTGGAAGCCGACCAGGAAATTGTTGGGCACCAGCACCGCGCCCTCGGCACAGAAGGTGGTGTCGGGGGTGGCGTCGGGAAAGGCGGGGTCGGTGCCGGCGAGGGCGTGGCCGGGTTCGAACACGAGGTGCGCGAAGGATCGCCGGCCGTTGACGAGGGCGCGCGAGGTCAAGTCGAGCGGTTGCACCTCACGGTCGAGGAGGAGACGCAGCGTGTCGGCGAACGCGAAGCTGCTCCCCACCTGGATCGCGCCGATGGCATGGGCGACGAACCCGTCCCCGTCGCGCGCGATCGTGAAGGTTTCGCTGCCGGCGGGGCTGCCGGCAAAGAGGAAGGTGAAGCGGCCGGAATCGGGCACGGCGAGCGGCAGGGGCGCAGGGGTCGGAGCAGCCGCGGCCGGCAGCGCGGTGATGACGGCGCTCGCCGCGACACCGGCCGCGAGCAGCGCGGCGCGGCGGATCAGCGCTTCAGCGCCTGCGCGAACTTGGCCTCGGGAAGCTGGAACACGAAGGCGTCCCGCACCCGTTCGCCGCCGAAGCGATAGTAGAACTCCTGCGCGTGGACGTTCCAATCCAGCACCTCCCATTCGAGCCGGCAGGCACCTCGGCGCTCCGCCTCCTCGATGACGGCGCGAAACAGTCGCGCCCCCAGCCCAGCGCCACGCACCGCCGGCTGCAGGTAGAAGTCCTCGAGATGCAGCACGCGGCGCGCGCGGAAGGACGAATAGCGGTCGTACAGGATCGCGAAGCCGACCAGGCCGCCGCCGTCCGCTTCCACCACCCAGATGTCGATGGGCCGCGGCGCGTCGAGCGCGTCGTGGAGCAGGCGCGTCGTTTCTTCCTCGCCGGGGACGTGCAAGTGCTCCCACGCCGCGAACTCGCGCACGAGGGCGGCCAGCGCGGCGCCGTCCTCGAGGCGTACCGGCCGGATCGCACCCGTCATCGACAGGATCCTAGCGGCGCCGGCCAAACGCGCCGCTCAGGCGCCACAGCCCGCTGAGCACGCCGGCGCCGATGAACGACTTGACGATGTCGCCGGCGATGAACGGCGTGAGTCCCTGCGCGAGCAACGCAGGCGCCGGGACGAACCGCGACAACCACGCCAGCCCGAGCGCGAAGATGGGCAGCGACCCGATCAGCAATGCGAGCGTCGCGCGCCACAACGAACGGTCCCAGCCGCGTTCCGCCAGTGCCCCCGCCACGTAGGCCGCCGGCACGAAGCCGAACAGGTAGCCCGCGGTGGGCCCGACCAGCACGGCCGGTCCCGCGGCGCCGCCGGCGAAGACTGGCAGTCCCATCGCACCCTCGGCCAGATAGAGCAACATGGCCGCGGCACCCGCTCGGCTGCCCAGCGCGGCGCCCACCGCCACGACGGCCAGCGTCTGGCCGGTGATCGGCACAAGGGTCCACGGCAGACGCACTTCCCACTGCGCGGCCAGGGCCGTCAGCAGGCTGGCGCCGATGATGACAACCGCGCGCCCGAGGCGCGACGAGGGGGTGACGACGAGTTCGGACAAGGTGGCCGGGCGCAGGGACGCGGCGGAATTCGACATCGGGACCTCCGGGCGGACGAGGCAAAATCAACGGCGCAGTATGGCACGATTGCGCGCGCCCGGCTAGGCTGGCCGGCATGATGCGGACACCCGACACCCTTGCCCACCCACCGGTGCTGACGATCGCCGGTTCCGATCCCTCCGGCGGCGCCGGGCTGCAGGCCGATCTCAAGACCTTCCATCAGCATCGCTGCTACGGCATGGCGGTGGTCTCGCTGCTGACCGTCCAGAACACCGTGTCGGTGGACGATGTGCTGCCGCTGGACCCGGCGTTCGTCCTGCGGCAACTGGACGCGGTGCTGCGCGACATCCCGCCGCGCGCCGCCAAGACCGGCGCGCTCGGCTCGGCGGCCCTGGTGCGCGCGCTGGCGGCGCGACTGGACAGCGCGTCGTTTCCGCTGGTCGTCGACCCGGTGCTGGTGAGCACGCACGGCGCCGCGCTGGCCGACGACGAGACGGCGCGGGCGTACCACGACGCCCTGATCCCGCGGGCGGCGCTGATCACGCCCAATCGTGCGGAGGCCGCGGCGCTCGCCGGACTCGACGTGCACGATGTCGCGTCGATGCACGAGGCGGCGCGGCGGCTCGTCGCGGGCGGCGCGCGCGCCGTGCTGGTGAAGGGCGGCGACCTGGACGCCGCCGCGACGCCGGGCGAATGCATCGACGTGTTCCTCGCCGCGGGCGACTCCGCGCCACTGGAGTTGCGCGCGCCGCGCATCAACACCGCGCACACGCACGGAACGGGGTGTACGCTGTCGGCCGCGATCGCTTGCGGGCTGGCGAACGGTCTCCCGCTTCTGGAGGCCGTGCAAGGAGCCAAGTCCTTTGTCACGCGCGCTTTGCGCTCGGCGCCAGAGCATGGGCATGGTCGCGGCGCCGTCGATCACTGGAGCTAGCAGCCCGTATTTTTTCGTGTACCCGCACCGATGTGTCGCTCTCAAATACATGAACTTATTATTGGAGAACCGACCATGGCGCGTATCACGATAGAGTCGGTCGACGACTCTCTGGCGGCACTCCCTCCGGA
>JBKJUD010000303.1:0-9871 GCA_046590735.1 Candidatus Eiseniibacteriota bacterium
GTCAGCAGGATGGAGCGGCCTTCGATCTTCTGGTCGGAGAACAGATACGCGAAGGCGAGTTGCAGGTTCATGTCGGTCTGGGTCGGGTCGACCTGCATGGCCTGCGTGAACATGTCGATGGCCTGCCCGAACGCGGCGCGCGACGAGTCCTTGTACGCCGGCGAGTCCTCGCGCATGTAGCGCTGGCCTTCCTGGAATGCCTCGGCGCCCTTGTTGCGGAACGGCAGCGCGGCGTTGAAGCGTTCCTTCTTGAGCGAGTCCAGGAACTGGGCGTCCTTCTTGTCCAGCTTCCCGCCCGATGCCGCCTGCTTGGCCTCGAGCGCGGCGATGCCCCGGCCGAAGTACTCGCTGGCCTCGCGCCCGCGGTGGGTGTTGGCGAGCGCCTTCCCGACGTACATGTTCAGTTCGGGGTCGCTGGGATCCTCGAGCAGTCCCTCCTGGCCGACGCGCGCCGCCTTGGACCACAAGGTATCCCTGTCGGCCTGCTCCTTCGCCACGAGCGCTTGCTGGATGTACAGCTTCACGCTGCTCTTGGCGACGCCCTTGCTCAGGCGCGCTTGAGACGGCGACGCGACGATCGCCAGCGCGGCGAATGCCACCACGGGCAGCAGAATCCCAATGCGACGCACCATGTTTCCTCCTCGGACGGGACAACAGCGGTTCGCGATTATGCGACAGAACGCCGGGCCTTGCCTACCCTCAGGGCGGCATGCCGGTGACGGCGGACTGGGGGTCCGCGGGGCCGGGCTGTCGCGGCAGATGCGACCGCGCAGCCCTTGTCCTTGCGAGCGCCGTGCCGACCAGGCTGGGCGAGGGGTACCATCGGCCCAGCCCGTCTGTCCGGCGGCGCCGGCGGGGACGGCGGGGACGGCGAAACCCCGGCCCGCACGAAGCGAACCGGGGTTTGGATGCTGCTCACCGCGAAGAAGATGGTGCCCGCGGTGCGGGTCCTACATCGAGCTGGTGCCTGCCGACGAGGTCTTCGCCTTCTTGCTCGCCTTGGTAGCGCCCGTGCACTGGCTACCGTGGGCCGCGCAACTTGCCGCGCCCATCGCCTTGCACATCTCCGGCGTGCAGAGCGCGCCACTGTAGTCGCCCACGGTGACCAGCTTGGCCGGGAACCCGGCGCCGGTGATTGCGGCGGCAATCGTCTTGGTGTCAGCCTTGCCCGGGACGAACGCGACGTTCATCGCCTTCGCCTTGGCATCCCAGCCGCTGGTGGTGACGCCGTCCATCTTCTGCAACGCCGATGTGATCTTGGTGACACAGTCCTTGCACTCGACCTTCGACACCGCGTACGTCGCCTGCTGCGTGGTCATCGCGGCAGATGCGCTGGCGCCCTTGCTGCTGCAGGATGCCTTGGCGCCGCATGCCGCCGCGCTCAGTGCCGAGCCGGCGATCATGACAACGGCCAAGCTCACGGCCGCGAGAATGTTTTTCTTCATGAAGTCCTCCTTGCAATGCCACACGTGTGTTCACGACTGACGCACCCGCCGCGTCCGTTCCGCCGAGCGTCCCCGGCAACGGAAGCTGGCGGCGAGACATGCCGCGTCAGATCCTTAGAGGCTACCAGCGTCCGCTCGGAACTCCAACTGATATCGGCCGGGGACGAGGCGTCCCCAGGGGCAGCGGCCGGGAAGTCGCGCATGAGGTGCGAGATCCGGTCGATTGCCGCGCCGCAGGTACAGGCTTGGAGCCCCCGCCCTCGGCCGGGGTTGTCGGCCCGGACGCCTAGAAAGTCAGTTGCACCCGGAGCGCGGCGCCGCCTCCGGGCAGGGCCGCGACACCGGCGTCCAGCGAGCGGGCCGTCGGCCTGTCGATCCCGGCATGTCCTTCCCTGCCTGCGCGTTCGCGCCGATGCTCGGCCGCCACCAGTTCGCCGACCGCGGTCCCGATCGCCGCGCCGGCGACCGTGTCCGAGAGCCAGTGCCGGCGCAAGGTAATTCGTGTCGCGGCGACGAATCCCGCTGCGGCGAACGCGGCCGCGCCGACGCCGTGGCCGTAGCGACCGTCGATCAGGCCCGCCGAGCTGAACGCGAAGCCCGTGTGTCCGCTCGGGAAGCTGTAGCGATCGCCGTTGGGGCGGCGCCGATCGACCGCCACCTTGAGCCCGCCGACGATCAGCGCCTGTGCGGCGGTCGCCTCGAGCAGCGCCTCGACGTCATCGAGAGGCCTGGCGGTGTTGCCGCCGCCCAGCAGCGCCGGCGCGAGGTAGCCGGCCACGAGGAGCCACGGCACGTCATCGGACCCGAAGGCGTCGAGGCCGTGGCCGAGTGGACCGTGTTCGCGCACCTGCCGCTCGAGCGCGCTGTCCGCGTGCGCGCTCGCCCACACGGCGAGCGAGAGGCCGGCGCCGACGGCGAGGTCGCGTTTCCAGTCGCTCAGCGGCTGCAGCGTGCGCGCGACGTGGCCGGGATAGCTGCGCGCCCACGTCCCGGGAGATGCGCCCGCGGGGTGGGCGAAGCATGCGAGCAGCACGAGCAATGGAAGGCGTCGAAGGAACACGGGTGGCGGGTCTCCGGAGGGCGGCTATCGGATGTAGCGGTGCTCGCGCAGCCACTGCGCCTCGTCGGCGATGGCGGTGGCGACGTCGCGGCGCGGGGGCCCGAACGCCTGCCGCGCCTTGCCGCTGTCGAGAGGGGTGAATCCCCGCAGCAGCTTCATCGTGCCCGACACGAACGGCGGCGCGTGGCCCCAATGCGCGCGCTCCAGCGTCTCGAGCGCCGCGGCGATCGCGCTGACGGGTTCGGGGGGGATGCCGATGCGCGGGGGCGGCACGCCGACGGCGCGCGCGATCATCGCGCTGATCTCCGCCATCGAATGCGTCTCGTGCCCGACGATGTACCGCTCGCCGGAGACGCCGGCGTCGAGCGCGGCGACGTGTGCGTCGGCGACGTCGCGCACATCGATGGCGTCCATGCGGCCGCGGATGTAGAACGCCGGCCGCAGCTTCTGTACGGTGACGAACGCCTCGCCGCTGGTAGGCCGGGCGTCGTGCGGCCCGAAGCACGCGGTAGGCAGCAGGAGCACGACGGGCAGGCCGTCGGCGTGCGCGGCCAGCGCTTCCTCCTCCTGCACGCGCTTCAGCTCGAAGTACGCGTGACCGCCGCTGCCGGGCGGGCGCACGTCCGCCTCGGTCGAGAGCGGGCGCCCGCTGCCGGCCGGCGGCGGGCCGATCGTCGCATAGCTGCTGGTGTAGACGACGCGCGCGATGCCGGCCTGCCGCGCCGCGGCAAGGATGCCGCGCATCGCGCCGCGCGCGCGCACGACCTGTGCGGTGGCGTGAAGGTTGGTGGTGGGATACGCGCCCGCGGCGTGATACAGCACTTCGCACCGGTCGAGCGCACGGGCCAGCGCGGCGCCGTCGTGCATGTCCGCGGCGACGCGCGCGACCGCGCAGTCCTCAAGCGCCGGCGAGGGGTCGAGCGAGCGGCTGATCGAGCGCACGTCGTGTCCCGCCGCCACCAGCGCCCGCACGATGTTGGCGCCGAGGAACCCGGTGCCGCCGAGCACGGCGACGCGGCGCGCGCTCACAGCAGGTCCACCGCGTCGATGTCGGCGACGATGCGGGTGTCGTGCGGGATGCCCTCCAGCAGCAGCGCAGCGATCGCCTCGCGCGCGAGGTCCGCCACCCGGCGCGGCGCGGCGCCTTTCAGCACGATGTGCCAGCGATAGCGGCCGAGCAGCTTTTCGATCGGACGCGGCGCCGGCCCCAGCACCAGCACGCCCGCGCGCGCGCCGGCGGCATCGGGGGATTGCGCGAGCGGGTCGAACCCCGCGCTCGCGCCGGTTTCCCCTGCGAGCCGCCGCACGTGCACCGCCAGACGCTCTGCCACCTCCTCGGCACGGCCCGGCTGCGGCGCGCTGACCAGGATCGACGCCAGCCGCGTCGAGGGCGGATAGGCGAGTTCGGCGCGTTCGACGATTTCGCGCGCCGCGAACGACTCGAAGTCCTGCGCCGCCGCCGCCACCAGCGCGGGATGCTCGGGACTCATCGTCTGCAGGATCACCTCGCCGCGCAGCGCGTGTCGCCCCGCGCGACCTGCGACCTGCGTGAGCAACTGGAACGTCCGCTCGCCGCTGCGGAAATCCGGCAGGTGCAATTGCGTATCGGCCTGGATCACGCCCGCCAGCGTCACGCGCGGGAAGTCGAGCCCCTTGGCGATCATCTGCGTGCCCAGCAGGATGTCGGCCTCGCCGCGCGCGAAGCGGCCGAGCATCTCCTCGTGCGAGCCCTTGCGCCGCACGGTGTCGAGATCGACGCGCAGCACGCGCGCGCTGGGAAAGGTGGCGCGCAGCAGCGTCTCGACCTTCTGGATGCCGATGCCGCCGAAACGGAACTTGTCGCCGCCGCATCCCGGGCACGCCGCCGGCGCCGCGGCGCGATGGCCGCAGTAGTGGCAGCGCAGCCAGCCGCCGCGCGTGGGCGACAGGTGATAGGTGAGCGCGACATCGCAGGCGTCGCATTCCGACACCCAACCGCAGTCCCAGCACTGCAGCGTGGTCGAGTGGCCCCGGCGGTTGTGATAGAGGATGACCTGCTCGGCGCGCGCGAGCCGCTCGTGGATGGCGTCGCGGAGTTCGGGCGAGAGCAGGATGTCGGCGAGCGCGGCGGCGTGTTGCGCGTCGGCGGGAAGCGGCGTGGCGCCGTCGTCGAGGGCGACGGCCGTGCCGGCGTCCTCCCACGGCGCCGCGGCGATGGCGTTGCGCGGGCCGTCGACAAACAGCGGCCCGAGCGCGGCGCGCTCGCGTTCGGCGTCGGCGCGCCGGCGTGCGGCCTTGCGCGCGGCGCGTTCGCGTTCGCGTTGCTCGGCCCAGGCGCGCTCGCGAGCGGCCTTGGCGCCGGCGCGCTGGGCCCGTCCCTCCTCGCGCAGCACACGCATGTCGACCACGCGCACCGTCGCCATCGGCCGGTCCTCGACGCGGCCGGGGAGACGCAGCAGCGTGTAGCGCCCCCGTTGCGCATTCGCCCACGACTCCAGCGACGGCGTCGCCGAGCCCAGCACGCACGCCGCCGCCGCACGCTGCGCCCGCACCACCGCGACATCGCGTGCGTGGTAGCGCAGCGCCTGCTCGCCCTGCTTGTAGGCGCCGTCGTGTTCCTCGTCGACGATGATCAGCCCCAGGTCCTGCACCGGCGCGAACACCGCCGAGCGCGCGCCCATCGCCAGCCGCGCCTCGCCGCGCCACAGCCGCTCCCACGACAGGGCGCGCTCGCCGCCGGCCAGCGCGCTGTGCAACAGGACGACTTCCTGCCCCAGCGCGTCGCGCACCCGGTGCACGAGCTGCGTGGTGAGCGAGATCTCCGGCGCCAGCATCAGCACCCCGCGGCCCGCGGCGAGCGTGCGGCGGGCGGCCTCGAGATACACCTCGGTCTTGCCGCTGCCGGTGACGCCGAACAGCAGGTGGGTGCCGAACCGGCGCGACAGCGCGTGCGTGGCGATCGTCTCGGCGGCGTGGCGTTGCGCGTCGTTGAGCCGCACCGGCGTCAGCGCGCGCTCCGGCGCCGCGGGCGCCGCCTTGCGCGCCCGGCGCACGGCGCCCACCTTCGGCGGCACCGCCGCGCGCAACACCTCGCCCGGCGAGGACAGGTAGTAGTCCGCCACCCACTCGGCGAGCCCCACGAGTTCGGCCGGCAACGGCGCGCCCTCGGCGAGCACCGCGTGCAGCGGACGAATCTTCTCGGCCGACAAACCCGCCGGTGGCGCCGCGCCGACCCGCGCCACGCACCCGGTCAGCGTCCGCGCCCGCACCTTCACCGTGACCAGCGAGCCGGGTCGCACCATCTCCACCCACTCCGGCGGGATCGCATAGGTGAGCAACGCCGAGCCCGGCACGGCAACGTGGATGTCGGCATACTGGGGCGGCGGCGCGGTCGGCATTGGGCCATCATAGCGGTTTCCCCTGACAGCGCGAGGGGGAGGCGATCGCTCTCGCCTCCCCCTCGCTGTCGGGCCGATGCAGCCGGCGCCGGGATCAGTTCCCGGCGGCCATCACCTTGAACTTGGACACGAACGCATCCACGTCGAGCGGCTTGCCGGTGGCCGTCTGCAGCTTCTCCTGCCAGGTGTTCGACATGCCCGGCGCGAAGAAGTTCGCCTTCAGCCACGCCCCCGCCTCCGGCTTGGTCCACGGCTGCGTGCCGAACTTCTCGACCATCGCGTCGTGCAGGCTCTCGCTGATCAGCGAGGCGATGATGTAGTTCTGCTGGTAGACCGGGTAGTCGAGCAGGTACGGGCTCGCCGCCCACCACGAGCGCGAGGCCTGCGGCGTGTCGACGCCGAGGATGTCCTTGCGCAGCTTCCGCTTGTATCCGCCGATGTCGCCCGCCGGGTTGCGGTACAACTCGAGTTCGGTCAGCGCCTCGACGAGTTGCGCGCGCAGCTCGAACACCCGTGCCTTGCGGATGAGCGGCAGGCCGCGCTTGACCTCGTCGGGCGGCAGCGCGCCCACGGTGCGCATCCAGTCGGCGCTGTGGATGAGATCGGCCATCGTCTCGGCGAGGCCTTCGCTGAACGCCGGCTCCGAGGCGCCGAGCGCCCACTCGTAGCCCTTGAGGATCGGGTCGGTTTGCTCGCACTGCGTGGCCTCGAGCGCGTGGCCGGCTTCGTGGAACAGCACGTCGTAGAAGCGCGACCCGGTGGCCGGGTTCACCAGCAGCCGGTCGTCCCCGGGAATCGAGACGGCGATGTTCTGGCCGCCGAAGGGAATGTCCGCCGTGGCGATCTTCACCGGCAGCGTGGCGAGATCGAAGCCCATACCGAGCGTCGTGGCGAAGAGGCGCTCCTGCGCCTTATCGGACGGGAAGTAGCGGTCCGGCAGCGTGGTCGTCTGCCCGACCAGGAAGCGCAGGTCCCACGCGTAGGGCTCGTCGATGCTGAAGGTGCTGCGGGCGTTGGTGAGCCAGTCCGCGTACATCTCGTCGGTGCCGACGCGCACCTTTTCCAGCGTCGCCATCACCCAGTCGTAGTCGAGGCCGTTGAGCGCCATCACCAGGTGCGGGTAGTCGTCGTAGCCCAAGCTCTTCGCCTTCGAGTTGCGCAGCCGGGCGAGCTGGATGACATCCTTTTCCATCAGCTTGGCGATCGGGATGTACACCTCGAAGGCCTTGCGACGGCGCTCGCGGTCCTTGTCGCCGGTGAGCATCTGGCGGATGTCGTTGCGGTCGACGGTGCGGCCGTCGACCTTGGTCTCGTAGTTGACCAGCTGTGGCGTCATCTTGTCGACCATGCCGCGGATGCGCGGGTCGAGGTCGACTTCGGCGCCGATCATCGCGTTGTGCCACAGCGTCAGCCGGCGCTTCATCCGCGGGTCGCCGTCGCTCTTGGCCAGCCACGCCTTCACCAGCTCGTGATGGGCGTTGTCGATGAGGATGGCGTCGAGTTGCGACTTCGCATCCTCGCGCGACGGGCCGGAGGTCTTGGTGTACAGCGCCCAGTTGGCCTCGCCGAGCATACGCGAGGAGCGCTCGTAGCGCGCGCCGAGCGAGTCGAGGAAAGTGGACATCGCCGCCTTGTCGGTGGCGGCGCTGGCGCGCAGGGCGGCGAGCGCCGGGTCGTCGGCCGCGCGGCTGGGAGTGGCCAGCCCTGCGACACCGAGGATCCCCGCTGCGACAACCGCCAGCACGAGCGCGGCGCGTTCGCCCCGCGCACGCGCGCGGGGATCAGAGGTGGGAGAGCACGACATCGAGCACGAACGCGACATAGAACACTCCTCCAAGCAGCAGGACCGCGGGTGGAATGCGGCCCTTGATTCGCAACGTCACGGCGATGATGCCGGTCGACACCAGCGCCAGGATCGCGGACAGCAGGGTTTCCCGCTCCAGCGCCCAGGGCGTCATCACCACCCCGATCGCCACCGGGAAACAGCTCTGGAACACCATGGCCCCAGTAATGTTGCCCATCGCCAGCGTGTCCTTCCCCTCGCGGGTCCAGAGCACGCTGTTGAACTTCTCCGGCAATTCCGTGGCCACCGGCGCAATGAGGAGCGCGAGGATCACCGTCGGGACACCGATCAGGGTCGACACATGGATCACCTTGTCGACGAACAGATGGGCCCCGCCCATGATGCAACCCAATGCCAGCACGAGTTGCGCCACGATGTGCAACGTCGAGGCATTGTCCGCCGGCGCGCGCAGGATACGGGAGAGATGCAGCGGCTTGAGACCCTCCGCGTGGCCCCCGCCCGAGTCCTGCAGGGTGAGACGCACGTACAGGCCGTACCATAGCAGCAGAAAGATCGCGACCGCATAGCGGATCCAGTGAATGTCGCGTACGAAGGTGGTGGCTACCGCGATGGTGTAGGCGACGAGGAAGAACAGCAGGTCGCGGTTGATCACCCGCGGGTTGACCGAGAAGCCCGCGCTGCGCGCCCCATGCCGACGCCAGAGGTAGAAGGCCGACCCGGTCACGAACATCGCCAGGGTCGCCAGCATGAACGGGGCGCCGGCGATGGCGCCGATCCCCACGTCGTGCGAGGCGCCACCCTTCCCGAACACCAGCGCCACCACCGGGATCATCGTCTCCGGCAGCGCTGTGCCGACCGCGGCCAGCAGGCTGCCCACCGCGCCTTCGGACAGGTTCAGCCGCTTCCCCAGCCACTCGACGGCATTGGTGAACAGCTCCGCCCCCGCGAGGATGACGAAGAGGCTGAGGAGCAGCATGACGATATCGACGGTGATGGTAGGTTCTCCCGGGCGCAGGCGCGGCCTGAATTACGGTTGGATGCCGGATCACCCCCGCGCGCTCCGGGCAGCCCGAAAGTCGACACGCGTGGTGGCGGACGACTTTCCCAGCCCGGCCGGGGAGTGTCAACCGGGTTGCGGCGCCGCGAACTGCGCGCCCGCCAGCACCGGCCCCGCCGCCGCCGGCGTGAACGTGATCGCTGAGCCATTCGCCGGCGTCGTCGCGTACGCCGTCCCCGCCGACCCCGTCGAGTTCTCCACCCCGATCGTCGTCGTCACGTCGTTGGTCACCGTCCGGTACTGGCAGGTGATGGTGCCGTCGGGGCGATCGTGCGGGTGCGGGCGGTGTCTCAGCCAGGGCTTGACAATGGTCTGTATATCTGACCATATGGAAGCATATGAAGACCATGAGAACTTCTGGCCCCTTCGGCGGCGGTACCCGCACCCGCACCCTGCTCGCGCTCCAACTCCTGGGCGACAGTCACGCACGCGAGCTGGCGCGTGTCATCGGCGCCTCGCACAGCGGGGTGCTCGCCACGCTCCGCGGCTTCGAACAGGATGGCATGATCGCCGCGCGCGCTGCCGGGCGCTCCCGCATCTACAAGATCGACCCGCGCTATTTCGCGGCGCGCGAGTTGGAGGCGTACTTGGCGCGCCTCGTGGAGGGAGAGCCGGACCTGCGCGCCGCCGTCGAAGCGCTACGCCGCCGGCCCCGTCGCGCCGGCAAGCCACTGTGACGCTCACCGCGAAGACGCCGCTGTGGCATGTGGCGGCGGCCGTTGGGGACGCCTTGCGGCGTCATGGCGTCCGCGCCGTCCTCACCGGCGGCGCCTGCGCCAGCCTTCACTCGGAGGGCGCTTACGCCTCGCTCGACGTGGACTTCGTCCTGTCGGCCGGCGCCCAGGTGGCGGATGTCGACGCGGCGATGGCGTCGCTCGGCTTCCGGCGCGACGGCGATCACTACGCGCATCGCCGCGCCCGGTTCTTCGTGGAGTTCCTGCGTGGGCCGCTGGCGGTGGGCGGGGACCTCGCGGTCACGCCGACGGAGTTGCGCATCGGCGCCTTCCGGTTCCTCGCGCTGTCGGCGACCGACTCCTGCCGCGACCGGCTCGCCGCGTTCTATCACTGGAACGATCGGCAGAGTCTTCAGGCCGCGGTGGCGATCGCGGTGCGGCGACGCGTGCTGAT
>JBKJUD010000312.1:0-33039 GCA_046590735.1 Candidatus Eiseniibacteriota bacterium
CCGGCGATGTTGTGGCCGCCGCCCTTGATGCACACCAGAAGGTCGTGCTCGCGGGCGAACTGCAGGCAGGCGATGACGTCGGCAACGCCCAGACAGCGGGCGATCGCGACGGGACGCCGGTCGATCATGGCGTTCCAGACGGTGCGCGAGTCGTCGTACTCCGGTTCACCTGGAAGAATCACGGGACAGCGCAGGCGTGGCTTCAGGCTGTCGAGCATGTCCTGCGTGAGGTCGAACGCGTTCCCCTCCAGCGATGTCGCTCTCATGGTCCGGTTCTCCTACGACTGCGGAAGATCGCGCGGCTCGAGCGCCAC
Organism: Candidatus Eiseniibacteriota bacterium; assembly: GCA_046590735.1. Classification (GTDB taxonomy): domain Bacteria; phylum Eisenbacteria; class RBG-16-71-46; order CAZEPH01; family CAZEPH01; genus JBKJUD01. The sequence goes on from JBKJUD010000312.1 coordinate 315, forward strand.
GCGATCCTCCACACTAGACCCTTGCGCGTCGACGGCTCAACTGCGATCGGGGCGTGCCACCAGAGGACGGTTGAGCTCCGTGCGCCAATCGGCTGGATCCTCACTGGTTTCCGGCCCGACGACATACCGCTCCCAGAAATCTGCCCGGCACTCGTGCCCGTTCGCCTCGATCCACTCGAGGAACTCACCCCATGCGTCGCCCAGCTCCTCGTAGTCGCCGTGGAACACCGTCTGCACGACGGAGGCCGCGGCCAGCTCGCCGTCGCAGACGCGGCCGGTCGGCGTGACGGCCGTCGATACCGGAACGCAGATTTCGAAGTCGAACACGTCGTCGTCGAGTCGCAGGTGGTGGGTGAACCACGGGCCGGCCGGCGCGATGCCCTGCGCCGCGAGCGCCGACATCACCTCCTGGATGCCGGGTCCCATGACGTCCTGGATTTTCTCGCGCGGGATGGTGACGGGAATGTAGGCCATGCGTTGCGCGGGGGACTCGGCGAGGCGCGGTGCTTCGATCATGTGGGACTCCCGGGGTGTGAGGTGCCGGACCGGCAGAGGCGCCACGCGCCGTCCGGCAAATGAATCGACGCGCACACCGGGCCGCCGTCGCGTCCGCGGCCCTCGATGCGCACCTCGAGCCACACGCCAGGAGCGTGCGCGGCGAGCGCGTCCGCCATGGAGATGGAGGTGAGGGGAATCTTGGCGCGGCGGTTCCAGAAGGTCAGTGGCTGCCCCGCGGCGCGGCCCGCGTTGAGATACACGAATCGCACCGCCGGGGCACCCTGGGTGAACGGGCCGAGAAGGTTCGCGCCGCCGTCCGGCCGCACCGCGCCCAGCCGCGCCGTGAAATCGAAGACAGCTTCCTCCGGCGAGCTTGTCGTGGGGCCGACGAGTTCCGCGCGGCCTCGCTGCAGCCGCAGGGTCACGCCCTCGACCGGGCGCAGCACGACGATGCGCAACGCGACGTCGGCAGCCTCGTGCGCCGGCGTCACAGCCGCGGCCCGCACGGCTCGGGCAGGAACTGGCCGTGGAGCAATTCCTCCATGTAGGCGGCGTGCACGTAGCGCTGTTCCGCCTCGTGCGGCGCCACCACTGTGATGCCGGCGCGGGCGAAGGCGGTGGCGTAGAAGCCGGACTCCATGGTGAACCGGGTGCCCAGCAGGCCGGCTGTGTGGCAGCCGAGGGCGCGGGCCGCGTCGGCGGTCGCCTCGACGATGCGATGAGCGGCAGCGACACGCGGTCGCGCACGCGGTCGAACACGATGTGCGGGGTGTTCGCGGCGAGCAGGCCGAAGTCGGCGCCGGCGCGCGCGATAGCGTTCGATGATGCGGTGGTAGTAGTCGATCGTCGAGTCGGGGCCGATGCCACCGATGATGCCTACCCTGGGCATGCGCGTCTCCGGGTCCAGGTGCTGCGTCGCCGCCGGCGCCGCCCGCGCTGAACGGGACTAGCCGCCGACCCCGTAGGTGGCGAGCAACTGATTCAGCGCGCTCAGCTCCAGCGGCTTGGTGAAGTGGTGGTCGAACCCCGCCTCCTTCGAGTGTCGGCGGTCGATGTCCTGCCCCCATCCGGTCACCGCGATCAAGATTACCGTACTGCCGCGATCCGCGCGAATCTTCCGTCCGGCCTCATAGCCATTGAGCTTGGGCAATCCGATGTCCATCAGCACGACGTCCGGCCGGAATTCCGCGGCCACGCGCACCGCCTCCAGCCCGTCGTGCGCTGTGTGCACCTCGTTGTTCATACGCCGCAGCAACATGGTCAGGCTGTTGGCCGCATCGCGGTTGTCATCGACGACCAGGATGCGGCGCCGAGGGGCCGTGGAAGGCTTCGACTCGTCGGGCGCTGCGTCCGCCGGGGCCGCCGGCGGCAACCCCGCCGCAATCGGCAGGCGCACCGTGAACCGGCTGCCCTTGCCCGGACCCTCGCTGTGGGCCCGGAGGGTCCCGCCGTGCATCTCCACGACGCGAGCCGCCAGCGTCAGGCCGATACCCAGCCCACCCTGCGAGCGGTGCTTCGACGGATCCGCCTGCGTGAACATGTCGAAGATCCGCGGCAGCATCTCGGCCGGGATGCCGATGCCCGTGTCCGAGACGTGGATCTCGACGAACTGTCCCTCCTGGCGCGCATTCAGCGCGAGACGGCCGCCGCGTTCGGTGTACTTGGCGGCGTTGTTGAGCAGGTTGAGCAGCACCTGGGACAGCCGGGTGAAGTCCGCGTGGAGCGGCACCGGCTGGGCGGGTGTGGAGACGCTCAGCTCGTGTCCCCACTCCTCGATCACCGGTCGGCTCGCCTCCACCGCGCTCTGGATCACGGCCTCGAGATCCAGTGGCTCACGCCGCAGCTCGATGGTGCCGCGCGTGATGCGCGAGACGTCGAGTAGGTCGTCGACCAGCCGTGTCATCTGCCGCACCTGCCGGTCGATCACCCCGCGCGCCCACTGCAGCTCCGGGATCGCCGGACCCTTGTTGTGCAGCAGCTGGACGGCATTGCGAATGGGCGCCAGCGGATTGCGCAGCTCGTGCGCGAGGATCGCGAGGAATTCGTCCTTGCGCTTGTCCGCCTCGCGCAGGGCGGCCAGCAGCTTCGAGTTATCGATAGCGATCGCCGAGCGGTGCGCCAAGTCCTCCGCTGCGTGCAGGTCGTCCTCGTGGTAGATGCGCCCGGAGTCCGCGGTCGCGAAGGTGAGCGTGCCGATCGTGCTGCCGCGCGAGGACAGCGGCACGCAGATGTAGGACTTCAATCCCATCTCACGCAGGACGCGGAGATGCTCGCCGTCGCGCGCGCTCTGCGCGAGAAGGTCGTCGGGAATCTCGCTTTCCCAGTCAGGCTTTCCCGTCCGCAACACCCGCATGACGCCGCGCGGGTCCTCCGGCCTCGGGGGGTAGCGCTGGTCCAGTTGGCGCACGAGCGACACCTTGGTGGGATCCACATGCGTCACTGCAAGGCGGCGCGGCATCCCCTCGGGCGTGACGATGTCCACGGCGCACCAGTCGGCGAAATGCGGGACGGCCATCGTCGCGATGCGCTGCAGCGTACTCTCGTAGTCCGTCAGTTCGGCCAGCGTGGCGCTGGCGTCTGCGAGGAACTGCGACGTCTGCTCCGCGCGCTTGCGCTCGGTGATGTCGCGCGTGAAGCAGCGCGTGTGGACGAACTTTCCGTCCTGCCACAGCACGCTGGAGTCGACGAGCACGTGCCTGAGAGACCCGTCCTTGCATCGCAGGGTCGCCTCCTGGTCGTGCAGGATCTCTCCCGCCGAGAGACGGCGCAGGATCTCGCTGATGGTGTCCTGGTTCGCGTGGAACTCCGCAATGTTCCGTCCGACGTATTCGTCGTGCGAATAGCCGAGCATCGCGAGTTCGGCCTTGTTGGCCCGCAGGATGACGCCGTCTGGCCCCACCCAGTGGAATCCGACGGTCGCGTTGTCGAAGAAGTCCGTGAGCTCCCGCTCTCGACGGCGGAGAGTTTCCTCCACCTGCCGGCGCTCGGTAATGTCGACGAGCACGTTCACCGCCCCGATGATCCGGCCCTGGGCGTCGCGCAGCGGCTCCGGGTGGGGGAGGACGGAGTGGCGGGAGCCATCCTGCATTTCGAGGATGACTTCCTGCCCGCGCACGCTTCGGCCCTCCCGCAGCGCGATCGTGATCGGCCATTCCTCCGGGGGCATCTCGGTGCCGTCGGTCGCGGAGACGCGCTTCGAGCCACACCATTTGTCCACGCCGAGGCGCGGCGGACGGTTCCACAGCTTGCTGGCCTCATCGTTGTAATAGGTGATGTGGCCCTCGCTGTCGGTGGTATAGACCGCCGCCGGCAAGGCGGTGACCAGGCCGCGGAAACGGTCCTCGCTCTCGCGCAGCGCAAATTCCGCACGCTTCTGCTGCAAAACAAGCGCTGCCTGGTTCGCGCCCACGCCCAGCAGCGTGCGCTCGCTTTCGTCCGGGAATCCGGGCTGGCGTGCGCCGGCAATCATTCCACTCCCGTCGTCGCCCAGGCCGAACCGCACGGCCACGACGTGCAGCGTGCCCTCACCCAGCGGGTGCGGGATCGAGGATGGCACGTCTGCCCGCTCGAGCGCCAAGAGGCGGGCAAGCGCCGCCGCCGCCCGCCGCGATTCCTCAGGGGTCGTCGTGCATTCCCGGTCGCGGATCAACTCGATGGGCGGCTGCCGGACCCCGCTTGGCGCGATGCGGACATAGATGAAGTCGATCGCCAGCGAATCAAGCAGGACGCTGGCCAGGCTCTGGGCGATGCCGGACTCGTCGTAGCTCGCCCAGATGGCGGGGAGCGTCGAAAGCGCGACGACCTCGCGGAGGGTGCGGCGCAACTGGTTGCTGTCGTCACGATTGCTGTTCATGGGTTGCATCCGCCCCGCCGCATCGGTCGGTCTGCGGTGTCCAGCGATTCAACGGCCCTGGACGCTCGCTTGTGTGCCCTGTCCTGTCATGTCATGTCGCGCTCGCGCCACGTCGTTCGGCGCGGGCGCGAAGTTCGCGCAGGAATTCCTCAGGCGGAACGAAGAAGGGGTTCTCTTGCAGGATGCCGGCGATGATCACCATGGGATGCGTACGCAGGATGTCCATCACGACGTTGGCGCCGAACCGGGCCAGGTCGTATGTTCAGCAGACCGCGTCGTCGTATTTGGGCAGGATGAAATTGAGCCGCGTCTCGTACTCCACGATGTCCTCGACGCCGGGCCGGTCCTCCAGCGCCCACTCCATGTTGGCGAGCAGACGGGTGAGGGGAAATCCTTGGGCTTGACCGTGCTGCAGGACCTCCTCGATCAACGCCAGCATCCGGTTCTGGTCGAAGTGCCCGTCGCGCAGGTACGCGTCCTCCCAGCGCACCACCTCGAGCTGCCCGCTGCGCTCCATTTCCTCGACGTCGATGCCGGCCTCGTGCAGCCGGGCGAGGTGCTGCGGTCGGTGCGCGGGATCCACGATGTGGAACGCCTTGTCGCCGTGTTCGAATCCTTCCTCGATGTACGGCATCAGGACGCGATACTCTTCCTGCTTGCTGTGGAAGAAGGCGCAGACGTGACGCGAGCGGTCGAGAATCGACCCGGCCAACTGGACCGGCTTGTTCTTGAGACCCATGATCATCTCCTGGCGTCTGGTGGTGCCTGGCGCGGGCCGCGATCGCGCGGCCGTGTGACCACTACTGCAACAGCGGGGGGTGGGGCGCAGGTTCGAAGGTGATGTCCACCGGCTCACCAGGGTTCTGCAGGCGAATGCGGAAGACCCCAGCGCCTAGCTCGAGAATGCGGCCATCGGACGGCCGCCCGTCCTCGACCAGGGTCAGCGCGCTGTCCGCCTGCGTCCACGAGCCCAGCGATGGCGTGCCGGTCGACGAGGCGATGACCAAGGTGCCGTCGGTGAGGAAGACGTAGGTCTGCCCTTGGGCCACGGCGTTCGAGGCCGCCACCTGCCACACCTGGTTGACGAATGACGGCGCTGCGTGGGCCACTGCGGGTGCGCCGGCAGGCGGCGGGTGCTGCATCTTGGAAGTCGGTTGGGAACAGCCCGCGAGTGCCACCCCGGCGAGAATCGCAAGACCGCACGGGAGTGCGAGCCGCCGGAGCGGCCGATGGCGTATCACTTCGGTCCCCTCCCGGTGCCCTCGTCCCTTGGGGCGCGTGCGTTAGGCACGAGCTGGGACGGGGTATGTATTAGGGTGGCCGAGTTTTTCCAACGTTCCGAAAAATTTTCGCGGGCGAGCGAGGCGCCTGAGCCGCGGATGAGTGAACATGTAACTGATTACATTATAATCATTTACGTCACTTGCAAAGAGCTCGCCGGGCCGCGGGCGCGGCCGGCGAGCCCGGCTGGTGGCCCTTATTTCTTGCGGGTGTCGCCTGCGGCCTTCTTGACCACCGCCTTCTTGGGCTTCTTGGTTTCCTTTTTCTGTGCGTTGTTGCCCTTGGCCATCGAGTCCTCCAGTCGGGTCCCGCGATCGTGCACGAGGGATACGTGCCGCGGCGAGCGAGCGCCCCGCGCCGCGACCCATGCAGGGCGCGGTGCGGAAGAGCCTAGCTTAGCGTACCCGCGCGGCGGCATCCAGATGGAATGCGCCTTCGGCGCGACACGGTCGGCCGCGGCGCGTCAGGGCTTCTTGCCGCCGAACATCAGCAAGCCCCCGCCCAGCACGATCGCCCCGACCCCGGCCCACAGCGGGATGTTCACCCGGTGCTTCTCGTTGACCCCGATCTCCACCGGGCCGACCTTGGCCTCGGTCCGATGCTTCGTGTAGGAGAAGCCCCCGTAGATCACCGCGAGCACACCTACCACCAACAGAATCGCCGCAAATGCCTTCATTGGTCTTCTCCTCCGGAAAGTCAGATTGCGGAAGGGTTGGAGGGAAGGCGACGCAGGGCGGTTCCGCGTTGTTCAAATGTGGGGCGCTGCTGCAGGTGGCTGCGCAGCATCCAGGCGTTCTAATGATAGTTGTGCGTCTTGAGGTAGAGCGTGTAGGAACTCGCCAGCAGCTTCGAGAGAGAGTCGACGACTGCCTGGTTGTCGTGCTTGGTCATCCGGGTCTACTCCTTCGGGTCGTGAGGACGACGGGGGCGCGCGCCTAGCGCTCCGCGACCTTCTTGACGCCTTCGAGAATGGTGCCCCATGTCGTCGCGGCGAGATCCCGCGCCCCGGCGTCGGGATGCCCTTGTCCTCGTAGGGCTTGCCCTCTCAATCGCCCCGCCACGTGACGGGACTGCCCACGCGCCAGTCCGTCTCGACGTGGGTTCCGAACATGTTTTCCTCGATGGCTGCCGGGTCGAGCAGGGCGACGGCCACCAGGTCGAAGGCGACGCGCGCGGCGATCACGAGCCAGATGTGCCGCCGCTATTCGGGCTTCGCCGTCAGCTTCTGCATGAACGCCGTGATCATGTCGACGGGGACCGGGAAGATGGTGACCGAGTTGTTCTCGGTGGCGATCTCGGCGAGCGTCTGCAGGTAGCGCAGCTGGATCGCCGCGGGTTGCTGCTGGATGATCGCCGCGGCCTCGGCGAGACGCGTCGCGGCCTGGTACTCGCCCTCGGCGTTGATCACCTTGGCGCGCCGCTCGCGCTCGGCCTCGGCCTGGCGCGCGATCGCCCGCTGCATCTCCTGCGGCAGGTCGACGTTCTTCACCTCCACCACCGACACCTTGATCCCCCACGGCTCGGTATGCGTGTCGATGACACGCTGCAGCTCGATGTTGATCTGCTCGCGCTCGGCAAGGATCTGGTCCAGATCGGCCTGGCCGGCGGTGGCGCGCAGCGTCGTCTGCGCGATCTGCGAGGTGGCGTAGAGGAAGTTCTCGATCTCGACGATCGCGCGCGAGGCGTCGACCACGCGGAAGTAGATCACCGCGTTGATCTTCACCGACACGTTGTCCCGCGTGATGACGTCCTGCGCAGGCACGTCCATGGTGATCGTGCGCAGGCTGACCTTCACCATGCGGTCGATGAAGGGAATCAGCAGGATGAGGCCCGGCCCCTTCTCGGCCACCAGCCGGCCGAGGCGGAACACCACGGCGCGCTCGTACTCGCGCAGGATCTTGATGGAACTGGCGAGGACGATGAGCAGCAGGATGACCAGCGGCGAGAGGAACTGGAACAGGACATTCATCGAGGAATCCTCCGAGGAGTCCCGGACACTATACGCTCGGGCCTGCCAGAAAGCGCGCAGCCACGACGCGACGGGGCCCTCCGGCGTCGCGCGTGGGGCCCGACGTAGCCGCGTCCGTCGGGCGTGGCACACTGAATCGGTGGTGCGCTCACGGCGCCGCCTTGGCACGCGTGCGGTACTTGCCGGAGAGCGGGACGCGAATCAGCCAGTACACGGTCGTGAGTAGAACGAGGAGAACCGGCGCGACGAGCACGAACGTCCCGCGCAGCGCGGCCGGAAACACCTGCTGCTGCCCCAGGAACAACGACGCCACCGCGATGAACAGGGCGACGCACATGCGCCACAGATGCCGCACGATCCGCGCCGTACCGGTGACGCCGCCGGCCCGGATCATCCGGGCATCCAGCGCGGCCGCCAACAAGGAAAGCGTGCCAAAGGTGAAGTACGCGCCGGCGGGGAAGCCATGCTTCGCGCCCGACGCACTCCGCGCCGCCTCCAGCCCGTACGCGAATTGCGCGAACCCGATCGCCGCCGCCGCACACAGCGCGATCCCGTCGAAGCGCCGTATCTCGCCGGGACGGCGCCGGACGATCGCCCAACTCGTGGCAACCAGGTAGAGCGTCAGCAACCCATTCAGCGCCGAGAGCGCCTCGGGTTTGCGGCTCGCCGCGTAGGCGCCCAGCGCCGCCATGATCGTCATCGACACGAAGAACACGTTGCCGGCGCGGCGGTGCACGCGCCCTCCCTTGCGCGAGAGCAGCGCGACAGCGCCCGAGAGCACGCCCACGCCACCCATGCCGACGTGAAGCGCGACGAGCGCGGCGGGCATGACCATTCGACTGCGCCTCCGGTGGGGTTCGCGATGAGCAGGTCGGGGGCGGGCGGAGGCGGCGGAGCCTCAGTCGCCCGGGCGTCCAAGTGTCCCCGCCGGACCGTATCCGATTCCGGACCGCGCCGTCAGCCCGGCCGTGCGCGCGGCAGGCCGCGCAGGAGCAGCAGCGATCCCATGCTGACCTCGAAGACGAACATCGGCAACATGTACGCGGGATAGATCGCGCCGCGCACATCGGGATAGACGACGAGCACCAGCGACCCCGCCGCCAGCAGCGCCGAGGCGGCCACGCCCAGCCACGCCAGCGCCGCCGGGATGTACCGCGACCTGCGCCACAGGACGGCGAAAACCGCCGAGCCCGCGCCCAGGAACACGAAGGCGACGTTGTAGGCGGCGCCGTGCGCGCCGAGATGGAATCGCATCAGCCCCTGCAATTGTGCGGCGTTGAAGGCCGCCAGGTATTCCGCGCCACCGATTGCCCGCAGGACATCGAAGTTGCCCAGCGTCATCACGACGCACACCGCCGCGGCGACCAGCCGGAAGCCGGTGGCCACCAGGGCCAGGAAGCGGCTCGCCGGCGCGAGCACCGTGAACAGCGCCGCGATCAGCGTGATGTCAGAGGCGAAGGTGAGGATCTCGCAGGCGATCCCCGCGCGGAACAATCGCTCGTGCGCGAGGAGGTTCTGCGCCGTGACCGACGCGCTGTTGAAGTCGAGGAGCTTGCCGCGCACGAAAGTCTCGGTGAACAGTGCGAGGATCATCGCGAACAGGTAGGCGAATCCGATGACGCGGGCTGCCATGCGCTGTTCGGCCGTGATGTCGGCGTGGGTCATGGCGCAGCCTTCTCAGTTCGATTCGCGCACGCGGCGCAGCCGCATCGCCGCGACCAGGAACACCGCCGCGAGTACCAACCCGGCCCACAATCCGGGCGAGATCACGAATCGGACCGGCGTGATGATGGACAGCGGATTCCCCCCCGCGCCACCCAGTGCATGAAGGCCCACGGCCCGCTCGTATCCCCCGATCACGCGGTCTCCCAGCAGCGCGGCGAAATGCGCGGAACGGAAGGCGATGCCTTCGAAGGCGCAGATGGCGAGCAACGGCAAGGTGGCCCACAGGATGGCGGCCCGCTTCGCCCACGCGGAGGCCAGCAGCAGCCAGCCGTAGATCGGCGCGTGCCACAGCGCCAGCACCACGAGGGCATACAACAGCGCGAGGGAGGACTCGACGAACTTCACCTGGTCCCACAGTGCCACGATCGCCGGCGCGTTGCCGAGCAGGACGATCGTGCTCCACGCGAGCATCAGCACCCGGGTCACCATCACGATCGCAAACACGACCGCCGGCAACACCACCAGAGGGATGCACGCCTTGGCGAGCACGGTCGTGCGGTCGGACACGGGCAGCGACTTCCAGAACAGCAGGCTGCGATCGCGCCGCTCACCCTGCAGCGCATCGAGCGAGTAGAACACGCCGACGAGGAAGGCGGTCGCGACCACCATCCCGGCGATGACGTCGAAGGGCGCGGCAAGCAGCTGGTGCAGGTTGTGCGGATCCAGCATTGCGACGTGGTGCATCTTGGCCGGCAGGCGGATGGTGCTGATGAGGAAGCCGAACACGAAGACGGCCGCCGCCACCAGCGGCGCGACGTACACCGCGCGGTTTTCCCAGATTTCCCGGCGCACCGACCAGTACAGCGGCCGGGTGGCCGGACGCGGCGCGGGCGCGGTGGCGGCGGCGGCGGGAGTGTCCTGGAGCACGTCATTCGTCGCCTGTGTCATCGCGCAACCCCCCGGGCCGGACGAGGCGCGCCGGCCTCGTCGCCCATCACGGCCACGAACAGGTCGGCGATGCCCGGCCGGCGCACTTCGCCGAGCGGCACGAGATGCTCGCGCGCCACCCGGTCGAACAGCAGAATGCTTCGGCCGAATATCTGGCGTTCATGGATCGGACCGAACGCGCGCGCCTGCGTGATGCTGTCGGGAGAGACCAGCAGCTCGAGGTACCGCCCCTCGAATTCTTCCATGCTGCAATCCAGCACGATGCGGCCGCGGTCGATGAACATGAGGTCGGTCAGCACGTCCTGGATCTCCTCCACCTGGTGCGTCGTCACGACGATGGTGCGGCCGCGCTCGAAGTAGTCGTTGAGCAGCGTGTCGTAGAACTGCTTGCGATAGAGGATGTCGAGACCGAGCGTCGGTTCGTCGAGCACCAGGAGCTTCGCGTCGATGGCCATGACCAGCGCGAGGTGCAGCTGCGCAACCATGCCCTTGGACAGCTCGCGGACCTTGCTTGTGTTCTTGATCGTGGTCCGGGCGAGGAACGCCTCGGCCCGTGCGCGATCGAAGCGCGGATGCACGCCGGCGACATAGTCGACCGCCTGCGACACCTTGAGCCAGCGCGGCAGCACGGCGACATCGGCGATGAAGCAGACATCGTTCATGAGCGTGTCGCGCTCGGTCCACGGGTTGCGCCCGAGCACCGTGAGCTGGCCGTCGAAGGGCGTGAGGCCGAGGATCGCCTTGAGCGCTGTCGTCTTGCCGGCGCCGTTGGGCCCGATGAGGCCGAGGATGCGGCCTTCCTCGACGCGTAGGTCGATGCCGTCGAGCGCCACGGAGGCGCCGAAGGACTTGCGGAGAGCGCGTGCTTCTATCATTGCCATGGCGTCAGCGATCCTTCTCTGCGGAGTGGGGCGGCGGCGCGGCGGCGGCGGCCAGTTCGTCGGGGGTGAGGCCGAGGCGCCGAATGGTGGCGGAGATGCGCGGCCACTGCTCGGCGAGGAAGCGTGCGCGTTCGCCTTGCAGCAGCAGTACGCGCGCCCCGGCGTTGACGAACATGCCGCGGCCTCGCCGGCTCTCGACCAGGTTCTCGTCGACGAGCTGTTGGTAACCCTTCAGCACCGTGATCGGATTGACCCGATAGTCCGCGGCGACGTGACGCACGGAGGGCAGCGGATCGCCCTCCTTCAACACGCCGTCGAGGATCAGCTCGACGACGCCGTCGCGCAGCTGGCGGTAGATCGGCTGACTGTCGTTCCATTCACGGTCCATCGTCGGGTGTCCGCTCGCGCTTCCAGTGGAGGGGGCGGCCCGGTGGCCGCCCAGGTTCACCGCTCCCGGCCTCGGGCTACAAAGGACAGGCGGCCGAAAACCTACTGAGATAGTTAACTACAACACTAGTCAACATGCAAGGAATTTTTTGAAGGCAGGACGAATGGGGGCCTGGAGGCCGACTTGCGACACCTCGGCGGCAGAGCGAAGGGCGCCAGGCGGCTGTGGCGCGATCCTACCAGCCAAGCAGGGCGACGGGCACGAGCGCGGCCAGCGCCGCGGCGCCCTGCAACCCAAGGATCGGAAGGGCGCGCCGGGGCGATCGCGCCAACTCGGTGAATGCGAAGTATCCGACGAGCGGAATCTGGAGCGCCATGAGCGCCTGCCAGAGGTGGGCTGCGATTCCCTCGTCGGCCTGTGGCGCCGGCCCGTGCAGGGCCAGCGCGGCCAGCACGACCGCCAGCGCACCGAGGGACAGGACAACCGGCAGGAATGCACTGGGGTGACGGAGCAGCGGTCGCGACGTCATGTGACTTCTCCCGTTCACGGAGCGCCCGCCCGCGCCCTCCGTGCCTAGCTCGGTTGCTTGACCAGGCGCAGGTACGGCTTGGGCGCACGCCAGCCGTCCGGATACATCCCCTTCGCCTCGTCGTCGGACACCGACGTGACGATGATCACGTCCTCGCCGTGCTTCCAGTTCGCCGGCGTCGCCACCTTGTGCTTCGCGGTGAGCTGCATCGAGTCGAGCACGCGCAGGATCTCGTCGAAGTTGCGGCCGGTTGTCATCGGGTAGGTCAGCATCAGCTTGATCTTCTTGTCCGGACCGATGATGAACACCGAGCGCACGGTCTGATTGTTGACGGCGGTGCGTCCCTCGGAGGTGCCCTCCTCGTCGGCGGGCAGCATGTTGTACAGCTTGGCCACCGCCAGATCGCTGTCTGCGATGATGGGGTAGCCGACCGTCGCGCCCTGCGTTTCCTCGATGTCGGCGAGCCAGCGGCTGTGGCTGTCGACCGGGTCGACGCTCAGGCCAATGAGTTTCGCCCCGCGCTTGGTGAACTCCGGCTCGATCCGGGCCATGTACCCCAGCTCCGTCGTGCAGACAGGCGTGAAGTCCTTCGGGTGCGAGAAGAGAATCGCCCAGCCCTCGCCGATCCACTGGTGGAAGTCGATGGTGCCGTGCGTGGTCGCCGCGGTGAAGTTCGGGGCGACGTCATTGATGCGCAGTGACATGGGAGCCTCCGGGGATGTGGGTGGGAGCGCACCGTGCTCCGGCTCGAGGTCGAGGAGGCCAAGCGCGACGCGCAGAGGGCGCGCCGCCTGAGCCTTCTCACACGCTACGAAGGTCGCGGGCCGCTGTCAACGGCGGCGCGGCGCGTCCGCGATCTCGACCGACAGCTTGGGCGCGTCCCTCTTCATCAGGGTCCGATCAGCCCCAGGGTGCTGCCGCTGGGGTCGGTGAAGTAGGCGAAGGTCGCCATGCCCGGCATGCCCATCGGGTCGCCCAGGCGCGTGCCGCCGGCCTGCTCGAGTTCCTCGAGCTTCGCCGCCGCGTCGCGCGCGTAGATGTAGGCCACCGCCGGCAGCGTTGGCGTGTGGGACTGGAAGACGCCGCCGGGGCCCGTGCCGGGATCGAAGCCCACGAACTGCGGCATCGTCTCGCAGGTGCCCCAGCCGAACTGCTCGTGGAAGAACGCCGCGGCCGCGTCGCCGTCGGCCGCGTACATCTCGAGGCTGCAGAGCGCGCCCGGATACGGCTTCGCGTTTCCGCCGAAGGGCAGCGGCATGTGCGTGAGGCCCGCTGCCATCGTCCGGCCGGTGAGCCCCCAGATCGTGCCGCTGGCGTCCGCGAACCGCGCCATCGCGCCGATCATCGGGATCTTCCACGGCGCCTTCTCGGCGCTCGCCCCGGCGGCGAGCACGCGGTCGAACGCGGCGGGCACGTCATCCACCGCGATGTAGGGCACCACTCCCGGGAAGCCTTCCGGCATGTTGGAGCGCAGGGCACACGCGGGGCCGCCGGGCGCTTCCAGCGCGATCAACTCCGGCGACAACGGTTGCGCGCGCCAGCCGAAGATCTTCTCGTAGAAGGCGCGTGAGGCTGCCAGGTCGGTCGCGGTGATGACCACGAGCGCGACGGGATTCTGGCCGGTGCCGGCCGGGATTTCGGGAAACTCGAACGCCATTGCACGGAGCTCCTTCCGGTTGGGGGCAGTGGCGCGGGATCGAAGCGCGGCAGATTGTGGCAGAACTGCGACGGATCGTCAGGCGTCAGCGGCTGGCGCTGACGTTCACGTGCGGCGCACTCCCTCGGCGATGCGGTCGCCGACGCCCTGGTCGATGTTGCGCCAGTACTCGAACGCGCGCTGCAGCACGGGCTCGGACACGTCGGCCTTGAGATGTCCGACGACGTTGGACACCAGGCGGTCGCGTGCCGCGTCGTCCATCACCGTGCGCACCAGCGTGCCGGCCTGGCCGAAGTCGTCGTCCTCCGTGTGGAGGCTGTAGGCCGCGCGCACGAATTCGCCGTTGGCTTCCCATGTGGCGACTTCCGGATAGCGCTCCGGGTCTGCCGCCGGCCCGCCCTTGGAGTTCGGCGTGTACACGGGATCGGCGACGTTGCGGATGCGCATCGCGCCGTCCTTGCTGTAGCTGTTCACCGGCGCCTGCGGCGCGTTGACCGGGATCTGCTTGTAGTTGACGCCCAGGCGGTGGCGGTGCGCGTCGGCGTAGGCAAAGAGGCGGCCGAGCAGCATCTTGTCCGGGCTGATGCCGATTCCCGGCACGAGATTATTCGGCTCGAACGCTGCCTGCTCGATCTCGGTGTGATGATCGGTCGGGTTCCGCGTCAGCGTCAGCCGGCCGACCTCGTGCAGCGGGTAGTCGCCGTGTGGCCACACCTTGGTGAGGTCGAAGGGGTTGAAGCGGTAGGTCTTCGCCTCGTCGAAGGGCATGATCTGCATATGCAGCGTCCAACTCGGGTGCTCGCCGCGCTTGATCGCCTCGAACAGGTCGCGCCGGTGGTAGTCACCATCCACGCCGGCGAGACGGTCCGCCTCGGCCTGCTCGAGAAACTCGATGCCCTGGTCGGTCTTGAAGTGATACTTCACCCAGAAGCGGTCGCCCTGGGCGTTGACCCACATGTAGGTGTGACTCGAGTAGCCGTTCATGTGCCGCCATGACTTGGGGATCCCGCGGTCGCCCATCAGCACCGTCACCTGGTGCGCCGACTCGGGCGAGAGCGTCCAGAAGTCCCACTGCATGTCGTGGTCGCGCAGGCCGCTGTCCGCGCGGCGCTTCTGCGAGCGGATGAAGTGCTGGAACTTCATCGGGTCGCGCAGGAAGAATACTGGCGTGTTGTTCCCCACCATGTCGTAGTTGCCTTCGGTGGTGTAGAACTTCAGCGCGAAGCCGCGCGGGTCGCGCCAGGTGTCGGGGCTGCCGATCTCGCCGGCGACGGTGGAGAAGCGGATGAGCGTATCCGTCTTCGTCTTCGGCTGGAACACCGCGGCCTTCGTGTAGGCGCTGACGTCCTTGGTCACCTCGAAGTGCCCGAACGCCCCGGAGCCCTTCGCATGCGGCTGGCGCTCCGGAATCTTCTCGCGGTTGAAATTGGCCATCTGCTCGATGAGATAGCTGTCTTGCAAGAGGATCGGCCCGTCGGGCCCGACGGTGAGCGAGTGCTCGGTGCTGGGGACGGGAATGCCGGCGTCGGTCGTCGTGGGCTTGCGGTCGTCGCGTGCCATCGGGGTCACTCCTTTGCGTCGCGGGTGGACCCGGCGAATCGATCCGGGGCTCGTGTATCGCGCTCAGATCATTCGTCGGGGCGCGGGGAGGTCACGAGGGTAGCCGCTGCCTCCCACGTCTCACAAGCCTCGACTTGCCCGGCGGCACACCGCTGAGCCGCCGTTTCCCGCGCGAATTCCCGCAACGCGGAGGGGGATGCGATGCTGCGGTTCACGGCACCTGCCAAATCCCCTGCTGGATGCCGCCGAACATGTAGATGGCGATCATCCCGCGTCCCGCCAGCTCGACGGGAGGCAGGGCAATCGTGGCGCCGAGTTGCTCGGCTGCCCGCGTGGCGGCTTCGACGTCCGCCACGCGGATGTAGGTGCGCACGACAGGCTCCTCTGTCTCGTGCATCGGGGCGCGGATGCCGCAGAGTCCACCGCCTGGCAGCGCCGCGACGCGCGCGTCGCCGAGTTCGGCGGCGGCGGGTTCAAAGCTCCAACCGTAGGCTGTGCCGTACAGGCGGCAGGCCGCCTCGACGTCCGGCGTCACGATCTCGAGGTAGTGCAGGGCGTGTTCGGGAACGGGCATCGCAGGGCCTCCGTGGGTTGTCGTCGGGCTCTCGCTTTTCTTCGGCTTCTTCCAGCCGTGCCGTTCCGGGTTGAGCGCGAGTCGGACCGAGGGTCCCTTGTACCCGGCATTGTCCCCTGTGAACCGGCTTACGATGGAGAAGCCTTCACTCAGGTACAGGGCGATCGCGGCGGCGTTGTTGCCGCAGGCGTAGGTCCAGGCGTCCTCGCCCAGGCGCGCCATGCAATGCCGCAGGAGCGCCCGGCCGATTCCCTGGCGGTAGTGGGCCGGATCCACGTACAGCCACGCGAAGTACGGATCGTCGATGCCCGCGAATCCGACGATTTCGTCCCCCTGCAGGGCGACGAACATCTCGCAGACGTCGATGTACTCGCGCTCGGGGTCCTCGGCCAGTGGGATGAACGCGCGCGGATCGAAGGAACCGCGCAACTCGTCGGGGCGGGCGCGATCGTGCACGCGGCAGATGGCGGGCCAGTCGTCCGGGCGATAGTCGCGGATGAGGGTGGTCATGAGGCGCTCCGGCGTCAGGGGTTCGTGACCGGCGGCGGGAACGCCCCTGTAGCGCCTGCGAAGCCGCCGACGGCGGCAGCGGCAAACGAGAGAAGCAGCCTGCCGAGCAGCCCCACGGCCTGGGCTGACGGGGACAGTCCCACCGCGTGTCTCATGTGTGGAGGACGACGATCTGTCCGACCTCCAACCGGCCCGGGCGCGTGACGACACCGTAGATGCCGGCGTTGTTCCGATTCATGCGCACGATCGTCCGCAAGACGCGGGGATCGGATCGCGCCGAGTCCGGATCGAGGTTCACCATCGAGCACCGCTCGTCGGGCATGGTGACGCTCACGCGCGGACCGCTGCCCGCTTCGCCGAACGCCAGCGTGCCGCCGACCCACTGGTCTTCCTGGAAGGCGTCCGGTCGCAGCAGGCGGACGACGATGTTCGGGCGAAACCGGCGCATGTCGGGAGCCGAGCCCGCGGCGCTTTCGATTTCACGCACGGTGTCCGTGCTGATGACGGACACGCTGGCTTCGTCGAAGATGCCCTGGCGCAACGCCATCATCTGCACCGGTGCGCCGTGCCGCCGCTCGATGTCCGCCGCCAGCGCATCGCCGAAGGTGTCCAGCTCCTGGCCGTCGGGCGTGCGGACGTGCGTCGGCGCGCCGGCTTCGTTGATGTCGCCGACCAGCGGCGTGAACTGGAGCAGCTCGGGCAGCGTGCTCGCCGAGAGCCACGGGAAGCTGCCGCGATCCCGCATTTTCCGCAATGCAAGCCGCCGGTCGCCGGCGATCCCGTGCCAGGCAAGATCGGCGCCGGCGAGGCGGGTGCCGGCCATGGACTTCACGGGATAGCGGTAGAGCGCGTCGATATGTCCGATCTCGAGGGCCATGCACGCACGCTACGAATCGCGGGGGATGATGTCAACGCTCGCCGTGAGGTCGAACGCTTCACGCAGGAACGGCGTGATCGCGTGCAGGTCCTCGACGCTGCGGACGAGCGCGACGTGCGAAACGCGGTTGCCGCTGGCGCCGGCCTTGATGAATTGCGACGCGGTCACCGTGCGACCGAGGTGTATCACGACGCGCAGCGCATCGCGCGTCATCGTCAGGTCCGCGAAGATGCGGGTGGTGCGAAACAGTGCGTATCGGTCACGCGTGACGACCTCCACCTCCCCGTAGCTCCTGACGGTGGACTCGAGCTCCCGGTAGAGAACCACCAGCGCCAAAGGCCGCCCCGCCAGCAGCGCCGCGGCGCTGCCCACCCCGCAGGCGTGACGCTGATTGACCTGACGAAAATTACGATCGCAGCGCGGACAGCTCCAACTCATGGGACCTCTGGGGCGACGGGACCGGGTCACCCCGCGCCGGGCTTGGGGACGATGCGCAACGTCGCCTCGAGGACCTGCGGGGAGCGACGGGGCGACTCGGACGAGCGCCAGGTTGGGTCATTCGTCGTGGTGCGTCACGATCTCGTACCGGATGCCGTCCGGATCCGTGAAGAACAGCGCGTAGTAGCCGGAAGGCGTGTACTCGGGAAATTCCCGCGGCGGAATCACGATCGTGGCACCGATTTCACGGAGCTGCTCGTGCAGGCGATCCACCGCGGCGCGCGACGTCGCCTTGAAAGCCAGGTGATGCAGCGCGCCGGGACGCCTTCGATGCACGGGTTCCGTCGCGAACTCGCGCCTCGGCGAGGTGATCGCGATGCCCAGTCGCGGATGCTCGTAACTCACGACGTGCTTGTCGTGCGCCTCGATCACCACCGACGAGCGGCGCGCCATGTTGTAGCCGAGAAGCGGCAGCAGCTTGTCGTAGAAAGGGACCGCGACGTCCATGTCCCGGACGGTGATTTCGATGTGGCTGAGGACGGGTTCCATGTGTGTTACGACTTATCGTCCGGCGCCTTGGTCTCCGCCCGCCCGAACCCGCCGACAATGCCGTACATCAAGACCGGAACACCGAGGGCGAGCGCGACGTGGCCCCAGTCGACTGCACCCGCCTGGCGAAAGCCCACGATCTCACTCGCGAGGGCGACCACGCTGCCCAGCACCGCGAGGCCGACGGCGACCCTTCCCGTCCTGCTGATTCGATTGCGCGCCACGCGAGATCCTCCTCACCTTGCAATACGCTGCGACGTGTCCTGCGATCGCGGCGTCAGGGAGGCCGCCTGCCGGATCATTCGCCTTCCGGCGGCTGCCAGAGTTCCACCTTGTTGCCCTCCGGGTCCATGACCCAGCCGAATTTTCCGAACTCGGAATCGTCGGTGTTGTCGAGCACGTTGCATCCTTCCGCGCGGAGGGCCTTCAGCAGATTTTCCACATCCGCGACTCGATAGTTGACCATGAACGGAGACGTGCTTGGTGCAAACTGGTCGCTGTCCGCGCCGCCCACGCACCACGCGGTGGTGCCCGCGATGGGGGTTCCGCTTTCATCCGTCCACCGGAATGCAGCGCCTCCCCATTCCTGGACATCGATGCCGAGATGCGTCTTGTACCACGCACACAGCGCATCGGGATCCTTCGCCGTGAAAAAGATCCCGCCGATTCCCGTCACTCGCTTCATCTGCCCCTCCCTGTTCCACCGCGGCCTTGATGTCTATCCGATCCTGCAGCAGCGCCTTCTGCACCACGCCCTTGAACAAGACCCGCATCGGAAGTCCGCGGCGTTCGCGATGTCGGTGAGGGCGGCCCTGGTCGCCGTCGTGGATCCGTGGATGGTGACCTGCGCGTCCACGAGCAGGGGGGCTTCAGGAATGTGAGCGGTGATCCACGGCCCATGGGCGAGGTGGGCCGCCGGTGCCGGGTCCGAGGCGCGGCTCAATGGCTCAGACGCTACGAATCGCATGGATTGCTGTCAACCCGCGATCGCGGCGCTCCCCTCGCGTCGAACTCCCCGTGATTTCGCTCCCTCGGTGAAGAACTCCATGGCGGTGGTCCTATCCGTATCGTTGCCTGACCTCCTCGCCTTCCGCCATCAGGTAGACCACCAGGTCTCGGCCACGGATGGCGAAGCCTGCCAGCGGGGATTCCCCGGTTCGGCCGCTCTCGTAGGTATACCGATAGGAGCCATACCCGACGATGCTGGGCCCCCACATGTGTGGTGACTGCCGGGTGATTTTCTTGAAGATGGCCATCAACTCCCGGCAATCGGCGCATTGCTGCGCGTTGGCGCGAGAGGCGATGTAGTCGTCGACGCTGGCGTTGGTGGGCGTGGTTTTGTTTTCGGGCATGGGAACGAGTCCTGGGTCATGGGTTCCTGTGGCCCCAGCGGCGTGTCAGACGGATTCAAGGATCGAAATGTCGGCTGGGGTGTCGATCTGACGCTCGAGAGAAAAGCCGGCCTCGGCGAGCAGCGCTGCGTATTCCTGCCGCGTGCGTTGTCGGCCCCCGATCAAGGTCAGCATGTGAATATCCAGCGTCTTCGACCAATGTGGGCCGGGATCGTCGGGGACCATCTGTTCGATCAGCAGGAGCTTGGCGCCGGGCGGCGCCGCGGAGCGAATCGCCTTCAAGATGGAGATCGACTCGGCGTCATCCCAGTCGTGGATGACCTCCATCACGAGATACGCATCGCAGGCTGGCAGCGGGTTACTGAAGAAATCGCCGGCTTGCAGCGTCAGCCGGTCCGAGGCCAGGCCGGCGACTTCCTGGATGACGTGCGGCTGGTCGAACAGCACCCCTCTCGCGGACGGAGCTTGATCCAGCACCGCCTGCAGCAGGTGCCCGCGCCCACCGCCGATGTCGCCGATCACGCGGAAGGCCGTGAAGTCGTAGGCGGCGACGACCGCAGCGACCTGTCCGTGCGCCTTGCCGACCATCGCCGCGTTGAAGATGCCGCCCTCTTCCGGGTGTTCAGCCAAATAAGCCCAGAGACCGCCGGGGAGTACTTTCTCCGACGCCGGACGGCCGGTCCGGACCGTGTGTTCGAATGCGCCGAAGACCGTCCACAGGACCGGCAAGCCGAACATCCGCGCGACAGCGCGCATGGACTGCGGGTGGTCGGTGCGCAACATTCGGGACGCCGGCGAGTGGTGGAATGTATCGCCGTCTCGTTCAAACACGCCGTGCGCGGACAGGAGTTGCAGGACCCGGGTGAGCGCGCCAGGGTGAGCGCCGACCACTGCCGCCAGCTCGGCTGCCGTTCGGGGAGTCTCTTCCAGCGCGTCGGCGACTCCGAGGTTGGCGGCGACGTGAAGGCACGCCGGCAGACAGTAGCCACCGGCGATCTGCAGCAATGTGGAAACCGGATTGGGTTGAGTCACGGCATATCTCCCGTGTGCCTGCCGACGACGTCTGGTACCACCCTGTTTGCGGGCCGGCAAGTGTTCACGTTCTGCTGAACTCACGAGGGGTGGCCGCTATCGGCTGCCCGCACGCGTGACACGCGGGTGTCGGCTGGACCTCCGGCTCGTGCAGGCGCACGGGCTGACCCTGACGGCGTAGCCGGATGTTGAGGATCTCGACCGCGATCGCGAACGCCATCGCCGAGTAGATGTAACCCTTGGGAATGTGGGCGTCGAATCCGTCGGCGATCAGTGCGACTCCGATGACGAGCAGGAATGCCAGCGCGAGCATCTTGATCGTCGGGTGCTGGCTCACGAACCCATGCACCGTGTCGGAGAACACGAACATGAAACCGACCGCGGTGATGATGGCTGCGACCATGATCGCGAGCCGGTCCACCATGCCGACGGCGGTGATGATCGAGTCGAGGGAGAACACGACATCGATCACCATGATCTGCAGGATCACGGCGGCGAAACCAACGGCCGCCGCTTTTCCACTGGTCGATGGCGCCTCGCTGCCCTCGAGCTTGTGGTGGATTTCCTTGGTCGCCTTGTAGATGAGGAAGATCCCACCGACAACCAGCACCAGATCCTTGCCCGAGAGCTCGTTGCCGGCGATCGCGAACAGTGGCGCGGTGAGTTTCATGATCCACGTGAGTCCGAACAGGAGCGCCAGGCGCGACACGAGCGCCGCGGCAATGCCCAGCTTGCGCGCGCGCGCCTGCTGGTCGGCCGGCAGCTTGCCCGCGAGGATCGAAATGAAGATGAGGTTGTCGATGCCGAGCACGATTTCAAGCGCCGCCAGCGTGGCGAAGGCCAGCCAGGCACTGGGGTCTAGGAGCAGTTCGAGCATGGGGCGGTTTCCTGGGACAGGGGGCGGAGCCGCAGTGGGCTCTTGCGCGTCATCGTACGCCTTTTCCAGCACCGCTACGTCGAGCTTCTACAGCAGCTCCATCCTTGCGGCAATCACAGCCTGCACCTTGTGACCGGGCGGGACCATGCCGTCGACTCGTGCGCGCCTTGGCATTCGCCTCCTGGCCCCGGCTCGAGACTGCGTTACTCAAGACGGGGCTCGGCTGTGCGTGTCCTCACTCGTCCCTCGGCCCGGACAGCGCCTCCGCATCCGCTCGATCCTGGAGGCGACCCGTTGCGTGCTTGTTGCGCAGCAATGCGGCAAGCCCGACGACGGGAATGTGCCGTCCGGAGAGTTCGAAAAAAACAGCGTCCGTCAGCGCTTCGTCGAAGGTGATGCCGCTGGCCTGGGTGATGACGTCGATGCGGAGCGGGGGCACGCCAAGCTGCAGGACGTTGCCTTCCGACGCGAAGTCGGACGTGGTCACTTGAAGGGTGGCGAGCGGCGCTCCGAAGGCGGCGAGGGCTCGGTAGACGCGGTCGGCATTTGCGGAATCTGCGCGGATGAAGATGTCGATGTCCTTCGTCGCTCGCGGGTGCCCGTGCAAGGCGACGGCGTATCCGCCGACCACGACGAACTCCGCCCCGGCATCTGCGAGTTCGATCAACACATCGCGGAAGTCGTCCGGCAGCTCGATCATTCCGGCCACCCGCGAAACAACTTACCGGGCATGTTCGCCCGGTCGTACGTCGGCCACGGCCGCCCGCTCAGCGACCACGCCGCGCGCGAGAGCTGCGTGACGAGCGTCACCGCCTCCGCGCCGCGCACCGCGGCCTCGCGCGGCGCGCCCTCCTCGACGCGCGAGACCGTGATGCGCCCCCGCCTCGCGTCCGCGCGCTGCCGTCTCGCCGCGTCGTCGTCGTCGGTCATGTCGCAGCCCCCGCGGGAGCGGCGGGGCGCCTACTCCTCCCCGCCCTCGTCCTCCGGCTCGTCGCCGATTTCATCCTGCTCCGGCAGGATCCCGTCGACGTCCGTCGTCTTCTCACTCTCGTCGAGCACGATGCGCGCGACATCGGTCACGCGGTCGCCGGAGTCGAGCCGGATCAACCGCACGCCCTGCGTCGTCCGCCCCTGCACGCGCACCGCGGCGATCGGCAAGCGGATCACGACGCCGTTCGCGGTGATGATCATGAGTTCATCGCTGTCGAGCACTTCCTTGATCGCCAGCGCCGGCCCGTTGCGGTCCGTGTTGCGGATCGTGAGAACGCCGCCGGCCCCGCGTTTGTTCACCGGGTAGTCGCTGATGGGCGAACGCTTGCCGAAGCCGTTCTCGGTGACGATCAGCAGCGAGGCATCGCGCTTCACCGCCACCATCCCGATCACCGCGTCGTCCTTCTCGAGGCGCGTCGCGATCACGCCGCCGGCGGTGCGACCCATCGCCCGCACGTCGCTCTCGTGGAAGCGCACGGCGCGGCCCTGGCGCTTGGCGACGATGATGTCCTGTGTGCCGTCGGTGATCAGCACCTCGATGAGCGCGTCGCCTTCCTCGAGGTTGATGGCGCGGATGCCGGCGCGGCGCGGGTTGTCGAACTGGGAGAGCACGGTCTTCTTGATCGTGCCGCCGCGGGTGCAGAACACGACGAAGTGCTCGTCGTCGAAGGTGCGGACGGGGACGACGGCGCTGACCTTCTCGCCCTTCTCGACGTCGATCAGGTTGACGATCGCCTTGCCCTTGGCGGCGCGGCCGGCCTGCGGGATCTCGTGGACCTTCAGCCAGTAGCATTTGCCGCGGTCGGTGAAGACCATCAGGTAGGAATGCGTCGAGGCGACATAGAGCTGCTCGACGAAGTCTTCTTCCTTGGCCTCCGCGCCGGTGGCGCCGCGGCCGCCGCGACCCTGTCGGCGGTAGAGCGTCATCGGGGTGCGCTTGATGTAGCCGGTATGCGAGATGGTGATCGCCATTTCCTCGTCGGCGATCAGGTCTTCGATCTCGAACTCGCCTTCCTCGGACACGATCTCGGTGCGGCGCTCGTCGCCGAAGCGCTCGCGCACCTCGAGCAGCTCGTCGCGGATGATGTCCTTCACCAGCTGGTCGCTGGCGAGGATCGCCTGCAGTCGCTCGATCAGCTTGAGCACCTCGCGGTACTCTTCCTCGATCTTGTGGCGTTCGAGCTGGGTGAGGCGCGCCAGGCGCAGGTCGAGAATCGCTTGGGCTTGGATGTCGCTCAGCCCGAACGCGGCCATCAGCTGGCCGTGCGCGGTGGGCGAGTCGGGCGCCTTGCGGATCAGGGCGATGATCGCGTCGAGGTGATCGAGCGCGATCTTGTAGCCCTCGAGGATGTGGGCGCGCTTCTGCGCCTCTTCGAGTTCGAACTGGGTGCGGCGGCGCACCACCTCGCGGCGGTGGCCGATGTAGCAGTCGAGGAAGTCGCGCAGCGGCAGCGTGCGCGGCCGCATCTTGACCAGCGCGAGCATGTTCGCGCCGAAGGTGGTCTGCAGTTGCGTGTGCTTGTACAGCTGGTTGAGCACGACGCGGGCCTGGGCATCGTTCTTCAGCTCGATGACCATGCGCATGCCTTCGCGGTCGGACTCGTCGCGGATGTCGCGGATGCCGGTGATCACGCCCTCGCGCACGAGGGCCGCCATCTTTTCGAGCAGCGTGCCCTTGTTCACCTGGAACGGAATCTCGGTGATGATGATCGACTCGCGTTCCTTGGCGCCGGTTTCGATGTGGGCGCGGGCGCGGACGTGGATCAGCCCGCGGCCGGTGGCGTAGGCGTCGCGAATGCCCTGGCGGCCGTAGATGATGCCGCCGGTGGGGAAGTCCGGGCCCTTGATGATGCGGCAGAGTTCTTCGTGAGTGAGCGTGTCGTCCTTGAGCACGGCGACGATCGCGTCGGCCACTTCGCGCAGGTTGTGCGGCGGGATGTTGGTGGCCATGCCGACGGCGATCCCATTGCTGCCGTTGACCAGCAGGTTGGGGATGAGCGCCGGGAGTACCGTGGGCTCCTCGCGCGTCTCGTCGTAGTTCGGCTTCATGTCGACGGTGTTCTTGTCGATGTCGCGCAGCAGTTCCTCGGCCAGCTCCGTGAGGCGCGCTTCGGTATACCGCTCGGCCGCCGCGCTGTCGCCGTCGACGGAGCCGAAGTTGCCCTGGCCGTCAACGAGCGGGTAGCGCAGTGAGAAGTCCTGCGCGAGGCGCACCAGCGCGTCGTACACCGCCATGGTGCCGTGCGGGTGGTAGTTACCGGTGACGTCACCGGTGATCTTCGCGCACTTGCGCGTCGGGCGGTCGTGACGGAGGTTCAGGTCGTGCATCGCCACCAGCACGCGCCGGTGCACGGGCTTGAGGCCGTCGCGCACGTCGGGCAGCGCGCGCGAGACGATGACGCTCATCGAGTAGTCGATGTAGCTGGTCTTCATCTCGTCTTCGATGTCGACCGCGGTGATGCTCTGCCGGTGCTGCTCCATGTCACTCCTTCTGCGTTCCACTGGGCGCCGGGGGCCGTGCCTGGCCGGCGGCGTGCGCTTCGTCGTGCCGGCCGCGGCGTATCAGCGGCGGCCGGGTGCTGCGTGCGCGGTGCCTAGCGCGGATTGCGGTGCCGGTGAATCTGCCAGGCGATGCCCAGCGCGATCCACGACAGCACGATGATGACGATGACCTGCGTGGTGCTCATGACCGGTTACTGTCCTCGCTCGCGCGGCTCGCGCGTGACGTCGGCGTCGGAGTTGATCAGCCACTGGAAGATCTGCGACAGGGCGACCCAGATGAGCAGGGCGAGGATCAGTTGGAAGCTGTGCGTGAGCCCGCGCCGCATTTCCTGCATCGCCAGCACCGCCAGCCCGAGGGCGAAGGCGCCCCAGCGGGCGTTCTCCGCGCGGCCCTGGACCGCGGCGGCGACGCCGGTGGCGATCACCGCGACGATCGCGCCCAGCCACCACGCGTGGGCGAGGCCGATCCACAGATATGCCAGCAGCAGGACGGCGCCGAAGACGACGCGCACTATGCCCATCATGATCGCGCTGGTCCTCCGCGGGAAAGCGGGGCGCCGGGGCGCCGGGGCGCCGGCTCCGCGTCTGCGCCGAAGCCTGTGGCAGAGGCTCTAACCTTTTCAGGAATAGACGCTTCCACGCCACAGCGGGTCCCGATTATGTCCCACGCCCCGGGCAGACGCAACGGGCCAGATGGTCCGCCGCAGCGCCCGCGAGCCTACTGGACCGCGACGGAATCGGCGGGCGCTGCCGCCTGTGCCTCGGCCAGCGTCTTCAGTTGCGCGAGCCCCCGTTCGAAGTCCGCGCCGACCATCTTGTCCATGTTCATGAACACGCCGAACAGCTTGCCCATGAAGTTGTTCTCGCCATCCAGCGTCCAGGTCACGTCAGTGCCTGGGTTGCGGGGGGTGAGGCGGAAGCCGGCGGTGGACGTCTGCTTGAACGGCTTCAGGAACTCCAGCCGCATGCGCAAGCTGTCCGGCGGCTGCGCCTCGGTGATGGTCATGCGGCCCTCGCCGGCCTTGCTGTTGCCCGACCAGTAGTAGGTCGCGCCCACTCCCGTCGCCGGTCCCGAGATCTCCTTCTTCATCGCCGGGTCGAGCTTTTCCCAGGGCGACCACTGGGCGAAGCGGTGAAAGTCGTCCAGTTCCGCGTAGACCGCGGAGGCCGGCGCGTTGATGGTCGCGGTGCGCTCGACGTGGTAGGTGCTGGGGCGGGTGAGGACGAAGGCCACGAAAACCAGGACGACGATAAGGACGATCCGGATGATCATGCGCATGGAGAGGTCTCCGGTGAAAGGCACTGCGTCGCGTGGCGCCGTTCGCTCCGTGGCCCCACGATTCGCGTCGAACCAGGACGTCCGGACGAATCCCTAGACGTCGAGGTTCTTCACGTAGAGCGCATTCTCCTCGATGAAGCGGCGGCGCGGTTCCACATCGTCGCCCATGAGGATGGTGAAGATCTGGTCCGCGGCGACGGCGTCCTCCAGGTTGACGCGCTTGAGCGTGCGGCGCTCGGGGTCCATGGTCGTCGACCACAGCTGCTCCGGGTTCATCTCCCCGAGACCCTTGTAGCGCTGGATGTTCACGCCCTTGCGGCCGGTACGCTCGAGCGCTTCCTCGAGCGCCGCCTCGTTGTAGACGTACTGCTCCATCTGCCCCTTCTTGACCCGATAGAGCGGCGGCTGCGCGATATAGATGTAGCCGTTCTCGATCAGCCGCGGCATGTAGCGGTAGAAGAACGTCAGCAGCAGGGTGCGGATGTGGGCGCCGTCCACGTCGGCGTCGATCATGATGATGATCTTGTGGTAGCGCGCCTTGGAGAGTTCGAACTCCTCCTCGCCGATGCCGGTGCCCAGTGCGGTGATGATGGTGCGCACTTCCTCGTGGCCGAGGATCTTGTCGAGGCGCGCCTTCTCCACGTTGATGATCTTGCCGCGCAGCGGAAGGATGGCCTGATAGCGCCGATCGCGTCCCATCTTGGCCGAGCCACCGGCGGAGTCACCCTCCACCAGGTAGATCTCGGAGTCCTCGGGGTTCTCGCTGGAGCAGTCGGCGAGCTTGCCGGGCAGCGACGCGGAGTCGAGCACGCCCTTGCGGCGCGCCAGCTCGCGCGCCTTGCGCGCGGCCTCGCGGGCGCGGGCGGCGGCGATGGTCTTCTCGATGATCTTCTTGGCGACGCTCGGCGTCTCCTCGAAGAATTCGCTCAACGCCTCGGATACCATCGACTGCACGACGCCCTTCACCTCGGAGTTGCCCAGCTTGGTCTTGGTCTGTCCCTCGAACTGCGGGTGCGAGACCTTGACGCTCAGCACGCACGTCAGCCCCTCGCGGGCGTCGTCGCCGGAGATCGGCGCCTTGACGTTCTTGAGCAGGCCCGAGTTCTGGCCGTAGGTGTTCATCGTCGCGGTGAGCGCGGCGCGGAAGCCGGTGAGGTGCGTGCCGCCCTCGGTGGTGTTGATGTTGTTGGCGAAGGTGAACATGTTCTCGGCGTAGGTGTCGTTGTACTGGATCGCGACCTCCGCCTCGATGCCCAGATCTTCCTTGCGGCGGTGGAAGTAGATCGGCTTGTTGTGCAACACAGACTTGTTCAGGTTCAAGTGCTGGACGAACTGGATGATCCCGCCGTCGTAGCGGAAGATGTTGCTTTTCTCCGAGCGCTCATCGGTGATCTCGATGGTCAGGCCCTTGTTGAGGAACGCGAGTTCGCGCAGGCGGTTGACCAGGATATCGTAGTGGAACTCGACTTCCTCGAAGATCTGCGGGTCCGGCTGGAAGTGGACCGTCGTGCCGGTGAGGGTGGTCTTGCCGGTGACGGTGAGCGGCATCACCGGCAGGCCGCGCTCGTAGCGCTGGTGGTGGACGGCGCCCTTCTGGTGCACGTCCACCTCGAGCCACTCGCTGAGCGCGTTCACCACCGACACGCCCACGCCGTGCAGCCCGCCGGACACCTTGTAGGCGCCGGAATCGAACTTGCCGCCGGCGTGCAGCATGGTCATGACGACCTCGACGCCCGGCAGCTTTTCGGTTTTGACGATGTCGGTGGGGATGCCGCGGCCGTTGTCGACCACGGTGATGGTGTTGTCGGTGTGGATGGTGACGTCGATCTTGGTGGCGTGGCCGGCCATCGCCTCGTCGACGGCGTTGTCGACGACCTCGAACACGAGGTGGTGCAGCCCCTGCGGCCCGGTGCTGCCGATGTACATGCTGGGCCGCTTGCGCACGCCCTCCAGGCCCTTGAGGACCTGGATCTTGGATGCGTCGTAATCCGCGCGCACGGTGGTTTCGAGCGCGTCGGTGTCGGCGACATCTGGGGTTTTGGATGACACTCAGACTCCTTTCGGGTTCTTGCGCGGGCCGGCGGCGGCGCGGCGCCCGGTGGTGCTCGTGTTCGATGTGCGCGGCGGCGGCGCGGCGGCGGTGTCCCTGGGCGCGCCCGGCGCCTGCGACGCCGGAACGAAGTGCAAGCTGGTGACCGCCTCGTTCCCTGTCACCTGCTGGATGTGCGCGATCAGCGTGCGCTTCTGCAGCGTCAGCTCCGCCATCCAGACCGCCCCAAAGACCTCGACCAGCAGTTGCCCGTCGCGCCATTCGACAGCCTGGCTGCGGGCGGCGACGCGCGGTCCGACGATCTCGGCCCAGCGTTCGACGGTCGACCAGCCCGAGAGCGGCCGCGCCAGGGGCGTGGCGCCCAAGGCGCGCCGCAGGACGACGCCCAGCAGGGGCGCGGGCTCGCGCGCGTCGCCGAAGCGATCGCGCTTGCGCGCCGCCGGGCGGCGCACGGGGCCTAGCTGGCCAGGCGCAGCGGCATCAGCAGGCAGAGCAGCTCTTCTCCCTCGGCCATCCCGATCGGTTCGATGACGGCGGCAGTGACCGCGGTGTTCAGCTTCATGCGGAACGTCTGCGTGTCGAAGCTCCGGAGAATGTCGAGCAGGTACAGCGCGTTGTAGCCGGCGGTCAGCGTCTCGCCGGTGTACTCGGCGGCGATGTCCGTGGTGCCCTCGCCGATGTCCTGGGTGCGCGCTTCCAGCGAGGCCTGGCCGGTCGAGAAGGTGATCTTCACCTGGTGGGTGAGGTTGTCCGCCAGCGAGTAGATGCGCCGCAGCGCCGCGATGGTCTCGGCGCGATCGAGCACGGCCTCCCGCGTGGACTCCTTCGGGATCACCTGCTCGTAGTTGGGGAACGGTCCCTCGATCAGCCGGCAGTACACCGTGGTGGAGCCGATCTGGAACACCGCGTGGTTCTTGTCGATGCCGATCTCGATGTCGCCGGGGTCGTCGGCGATCAGGCGGAGCACCTGTTCGAGACCCTTCGGCGGGACGATGGGGTCGCTCTTGCCGAAGGGGCTCACGGGGCCCTTGGCGGAGGCGCGGCTCAGGCGGTGCCCGTCGGTCGCGACCATGCGCAGTTCGCCGTCCACGGCGCTCAGGAGCGCACCGGTGAGCGTCGGGTTGGTGGGGTCGTCGCTGGTGGCGTAAAGCGTCCGCTTGATCAGCGCCTCGAGGGTCGAGCCCTTGAGCGTGATGCGGCGCTCGAAGCGCAGTTCCGGCAGCGTCGGGAATTCGTCGGCGTCGGCCGCGGGAATGTGGATGACGGTCGTGCCCGAGCGCAGGGTGACGCGGTGGCGGTCGACCTCGATGGACACTTCGACCTTCGGCAGTTCGCGGACGACTTCCGCCATGCGGCGGGCGTTCACGGCGACGCGGAAGGTGCGTTCGTGCGCGGCGGGGATGCTGGCGATCATCGCGACATCCAGGTCGGTGCCCGTGACACGCAACTGGCTGCCTTCGGCCTCGAGGAGGAAGTTGGTGAGCATCGGCAGCGTGGTCTTGGTGGCGACGGTGCCGAGGACGCTTTGCAGGACCCGGTTCAGCGAGGGCTGGTCGAGGGTCACGGTGGGGTGCTCGAGGGTCACGCTCATTGTGATGCCGATTCCTCCATGTCTCGGGGCGTGGCGTGCCTCCGAGGCACTTGGGTGACGATGAATTCCGTGGGACCCGTCAGTCTATCGCGTGGGTCCGACAGTCTCAAGCGACATTGTCCCCAGGTGGCCTTCTCATTCTCTTTACCTTCTCAGGAAGAAGAAGAAAGACACGGGGACATGTGAGTAACGCTTCGTGTTTCTTCGTATCATACACGGGACGCTGTGGTTGCGGGCGGCGGTCGATGGGGGATTCCGTGTTCAATGTGGCGGAGGTTCTCCACCGCCTCGGCCGGCCGGTGGCCCGGGAGGGCGGAAGAGCGTGGGGCCTGCACACTCCTCCCCACGCTCTTCACATCCCGTGCGCGCCCAGTGTGGAGAGCGCGGTAGAACTCCTGCGCAGCGGGCGGCTTACAGCACTGCGACGTTGCCGCCGAAGCTCCGCACGATCTGTTCGACGAACCCGCGCAAGGACTCATTGACCTGCAGCAGGCCACGGATCTTGTCGCAGGCGTACAGCACGGTGGTGTGATCGCGCTTGCCGAAACGGTTGCCGATGTCCGCGAGCGACATCGGCGTCAGCTGGCGACAGAGATACATCGCCACCTGGCGCGCCTCGGCAATCGTGTTGGTGCGGCGCTTGCTGCGCATCTGCTCGACGGTGACGCCGTAGCGCCCGCCAACCAGGTGCGTGAGTTCGTCCACGCTGGCCCGGCGCACCTCGACACGCAGCGGCCGCAGGACCATCTGCAGCGCCTCCGCGGCGCGTTCGAGCGTGAGCTGGGACAACGGGACCCGGTGCAAGCTGGCAATCGCGAGCAGGCGCTTGAGGGCGCCCTCGAGTTCGCGAATGTTCGCCGTGGCCGAGTGGGCGATGAACAGTGCCAGCTCGTCGCTGAGCTGTTCGCCTTCCTGCTCGGCTTTCGTCTTGAGAATGGCCACGCGCGTCTCGACATCCGGCGCCTGGATGTCCGCCACCAGGCCGCACTGGAAGCGCGACACGAGCCGCGCCTCCAGCTTGGTGATCTCGTGCGGCGGACGATCGCTCGTCAGGACGATCTGCTTGTGACCCTCGTACAGCGCGTTGAAGGTGTGGAAGAACTCTTCCTGCGTGCGCTCCTTGGTCTCGAGGAACTGGATGTCGTCGATGAGCAGCAGGTCGACGCTCCGGTACTTGTCCTTGAAATCGAGAATCTTGCCACGCTGGATCGAGGTGATCAGTTCGTTCATGTAGCGTTCGGAACTGACGTAGACGCAGCGTGCACTCGGCTGGCGCTGACGCAGCGCGTGACCGATGGCGTGCATGACGTGCGTCTTGCCCAGTCCCACCCCGCCGTAGATGAACAGCGGGTTGTAGCGGCGCCCGGGGTTCTCCGCCACCGCAAGGGCGGCGGCATGGGCGAACTGGTTCGAGGTACCGACCACGAAACTGCCGAACGTGTACCGTGGATCGACGTCGCCGGAATCGAAGCCCGAAGGCACGACCGGGGCGAGTGCGCGAAGTGACGTGTGCGACACGGGCGCCGCTGGGGCGGGCGTCAATGTGGCCTGGGGCACGTCAGCTGACGCATCCGCCACGAGATAGTCCACGGTGATGCTGCGGTTCGTGGCTTGCGCGAAAGCGATGACGATGGTGCTGGCGTAGTGCTGCGATACCCACTCGACCTGGAAGCTGCTGGTGGCGACGACGTGAACGGTGTCGTCATCCTTCCAGCCGCCAAAGGTGAGCGAGCTGATCCATGTCTCGAAACTCTGCGAGGTCAATTTCTCGCGGAGCAGGTCCAGTACGTGTTGCCAGAGGTTTTCGCCGTCGCCGTCTTCCGAGACGGGGGGGCGAACGATGCTGTCGGGGTTATCCAATCCGGGTCAGAACCGCGCAGGGTCGCGGCTCCTCGCCTCCTTTCCCACACCTGAAAATAGGGACAGGCAGGACACGGACATGTCGAGTTCTCCACATCCGTGTATGAGGTCGGTGCAGAACTGCCCAAAGCCATGGCGCCTTGACCGATAGAGGATTATCTGGGGCATCCAATCCCCATGTTATCCACATGAAATATAGTGTAGAATGTTGTGCCGCCGTGGCTTAGCCGCGCGCCGCGGTGTCTGGCGCGTGGAGGCGGAACCTACCGTGGACGCCAGGGCGGTACAAGACTATTCGTATGCCATTGCGCAAGTGACACCCCTGCAAGCCGCCGGGAGATAGTGCGCACCGGGGCAGGGGGCTCCAGGGGGCGCACCCGAGTAGGTGCGGAGGAGTGCGGCGCACGCGTAACGTACTTCAGGTCATATTGTTGCGAGAGAACATATGAGCGTATGGATCAGGTCTTCCGCATGGGGACGCCATTTTCGCGGGTCGCGAGCGTGTTTCGCCGCATGGGGACGCCATTTTCTCAGGTCGCGATCGAGTTTCGGCGCGCGCGGACGCCTCTTTGGCGGGGGCGATTCCGGGACGT
The DNA here is from genome assembly GCA_046590735.1 of Candidatus Eiseniibacteriota bacterium. GTDB lineage: Bacteria > Eisenbacteria > RBG-16-71-46 > CAZEPH01 > CAZEPH01 > JBKJUD01. The sequence continues at coordinate 32,618 of JBKJUD010000312.1, forward strand.
CCAGTGTTCACGCGACTTCCCCGCGCGGGGCGCAGAGGAAATGGCGTGGGCAAGGCATTCTCGGCGATGCGGTCCGCGCGGACCGCGTGGCGACGCGCGAATCGGCGCGTGCGGCGCGTGCCGGCAGGGGCGTAGGTGGATATCCATTGACGGAGGGCCACCTCGCCGATACTATCTCGCCTCTTGTCCTCGAACTGTGCAGGGAGGTTTGTCGTGAAGCGTACGTACCAGCCGCACAACCGTCGCCGCGCCAAGGTGCACGGATTCCGCGCCCGCATGGCCGACCGTCATGGCCGCGCGATTCTCAGCCGTCGTCGCGCCAAGGGCCGCCGGCGCCTGACCGTCTCCGGCTAGTTTTCCAGGTTGCGATGGCGACGCCCGCTCGTCGCCCAGTGGCTTTCGCCGGACTACCGATCCGCTAC